>NZ_SUTM01000026.1 GCF_015062935.1 Methanobrevibacter sp.
AGATAAATTGTGATTTGCTTATAAAAATCCTCGAATTTTTATTTTTCATGATTATTAACTAATGATGAAATGATCATCATTTATATGAGTTTTTATATAAATTGTAGTGATCAAAATATTGCTTTCATTTGGTAAAATTGTTCTTATTATGAAAAATTGTTTTCATTTAGTATATCAATATTTTGTAATATATTTGAGGAAAAACTATGCAATCTAAACTTGTGGACTATAAAATGCCTAAACCTTTTTTAAAATGGGCTGGTGGAAAAAAACAGGTCATTAAATTCATTGATAGAAATTTACCTCAAAATATTAAAGATTCTGGTGTTATTGATAGTTATTTTGAGCCATTTTTAGGTGGTGGAGCAATTTTTTTCCATTTGGCAAATAAGTATAAAATAAAATATGCATATTTGGGGGATATTAATAAGGAGTTAATATTAACTTATTTGGTCGTTAAAAAGAATCCAAAAAAATTAATTTCTCAATTGAAGGTATATTCTGATGAATATTTGCCATTAGATTCTGATTCAAGAAAAGAATATTATTATGGGATTAGGAATGAATTTAATGACAATTTAGATAATTTTGATTATGAAAATTTTTCCAATGATCATATTTTAAGAGCTTCTCAGATGATTTTTTTAAATAGAACTTGTTTTAATGGGTTATATAGGGTAAATAAGGGTGGAAAATTTAATGTTCCCATTGGAAAATATAAAAATCCTCAAATTTGTAATGAAGAAAATATTTTAAATGTTTCTGAAGTTTTAAAAGGTGTTAATATTATTTGTGAGGATTATGCTGAATCAGAAGCATTAATTGAGCAGGATTCTTTTGTTTATTTGGACCCTCCATATTTGCCTATTAAAAAAAATAGTTTTACCAGTTATAATTCAGAGGGTTTTGGAATAAAAGAACAAATGGAATTGAGTGAATATTGCAAACGTATAGATGAAAAAGGTGCAAAGTTTATTTTAAGTAATTCTGACCCAAAAAATCATGATCCATCAAATAATTTTTTTGAAGACACTTATGGAAATTTGAATTTAAAAAAATTTGATTATAAACGTATTAAAGTTAGGAGGTCAATTAATTCTAATGGTAATAAGAGAGGATCAATAAATGAGCTTTTATTATATAATTATTAGTTATTATTTAAATATTCATAATTTATATACTAATTTAAATAAATTCTTAAATGAAAGCAATATTACAAAGTGAGGGCAATATTATAGTTTGAAGTCAATTTTGATCTTTGTATGTAAAATTTGATCAAAAGATGAATTTATTGAGGTTATATTCAAATTTTAAAATGTTTAACAAATTTTCATTGTTAAATTTTCTGCAAAATTAAAATATATTTCGGGGTTTAAATGAAAACATTTCTGGAGTTAGAATTCAAAGAACACTATGATTCTCAAAAGGACGATTTGCTAAACGATTTTTACATTCCTGCTTTGGCTAATTCTAAAAAATATCGTCGTGTTGTTGGTTATTTTAATTCAAAAAGTCTTGCTTCTGTTGCTATTGGATTAAAAGATTTTATTTTAAATGGGGGTAAGATGGATCTTTTGTGTGGTGTCGATTTAAATCCGTCTGATGTTAATATGGTTAAATTTGCTTCAGAACATCCTGAAGAAATTTTAACTTCGGGATTTCTTCAAGAATTAAACTCTATTGAAGATGAAATTGTTAAAAACCATGTTAAAGTTTTGGGGTGGATGATTGCCAATAAGCAATTGAGAATTCGAGTTGCAGTCAAAGTGGATGATGAAGGCAATCCAGTCACTGCAAGTGGTGGAATTCTTCATTATAAAATTGGTTTAATGTATGATTTTGCAGGCAATCTTATTTCATTCAGCGGTTCTATAAATGAAACTTCCGCCGCATGGGAAAAAAATTTAGAAGAGTTTCATCTATTTCGGGATTGGGAATATGGGGAGTTAGTTCATCTTAAAGAAAATAAAGATACATTCACTGATTTGTGGAATTCAAAATGGGATTCCTATAAAATTTTAGATGTTCCTGAAGCGGTTGAACAGAAATTAATTGATGATGCTCCTGATGATTTTAATGATTTAATTTTTCATGATTCTTTTTCATCTGGTGATGAGCCTAGTGAAGGTCAAGAAAAAATTGAATTATATGATTATCAACTCGATGCAAGGGATAAATGGTTTTTAAATGATAAAAAAGGTATTTTTGTGATGGCCACCGGAACTGGTAAAACATTTACTGCATTAGGTTGTTTGGAAAAACTTTTAACGGAAAATTCTCAATTGGTAACTGTCATTACTGCGCCAACTAAACACTTGCTTCCTCAATGGAAAAGGTCTATTGAAAAAATAGGGTTAAATGTAGATAAAATCATTACTGCCACAGGGGATACAAAATGGAGGAAAGAGTTAGAGGAGCACTTATTAGATTTAAAATTAAAATTCATTACAAATATTGTTGTCCTAACAACACATGATACTTTAGCGAGTATTGATTTCATTAAATTGTTGCAGGAATATAAAAAAGAAAGCTATTTTTTAATTGGGGATGAGATGCATGGTTTGGGATCTCCTTATCGTAGAAATGGTTTAATAGATGAATTGTATGATTTTAAGTTAGGTTTAAGCGCAACTCCTACAAGATATTCTGATGAGGAGTCTGATTTTCTTTTTGACTTTTTTGGAGGTGAATTGTATAGGATATCATTAGAGGATGCAATTTATAATTATTACAATCCTAGAGATGGTAAATCTTATTTAACTCCATATAATTATTGTCCTTATTTTTTAAGTTTAACGGATTCGGAACTTGAAGATTATAGAAAAATTACTTTGAAGTTATTCAAATTTCAAGATGATGAATACAATAAACAAAAAGCTAATTTGTTATTCCAGAGAGCGGAATTAATTAAAGATGCATTTAATAAATTTAAAGTTTTTGAAAAAGTATTGGATGATATTGATGATTATTCTGGATTGATAATTTATTGCAGTCATAATCAAATTGAGGAAGTTTTAGATATTCTTGCTAGACGAAATATTGTGGCGCATAAATTCACAATGGATGAAAAAACTATTCCTATGGAAAAATATGGTGGATTATCTGAAAGAGAGATGATTTTACAAGATTTTGCTGATGGAAATTATCAGGTATTGGTTGCAATGCATTGTTTGGATGAAGGTGTGGATGTTCCATCTGCTTCAAAGGCTATTTTCCTGTGCAGTAGTAATAGTTCCAGAGAATTTATTCAAAGAATTGGAAGGGTTATTCGTCGTTCTCCAGGTAAAAATCGTGCGGATATTTATGATTTAATTGTTAAGCCTTCAAAATATAAATTAGATAAGTCTTTACAGAAATTTGAGGAATCCATTTTTGAAAAAGAAAAAGAAAGGTATAAGAAAATCGGATATATTGCTGAAAATTATGATTATGTTATTGACATGTTAGAGAAAAATTTATAGGTGAACATATGAATACTAAACGAAAAATTTTCAATAGTTTAAAAAAGAATTCTAGTGATGATAATGTTGCTAATTTTCTTCAAGATATTTTCATTGAAGAAAATAAAGGATTACATCAATGGAAAGCCAAATATGATGAACTAATTGATAAATATTATGAGGGGTATCTAAATGAGGATTGATGAAATTCATTTTAAGAATTTTAGAAAATATGTGGATACTCATATTAAATTCAACAATGAATCTGAAAATGATATTCATGTTGTCATTGCGGAAAATGGTGCGGGTAAAACAACTTTTTTAAATGCTATGACTTGGTGTTTGTATAATCAAGAACCAAAAATTAAAGATAAGGATGATGCATTACCTACATTAAATACTGAAGTAAGTAACAATTCAGATAATGACGAGGAAAGGGCATCTGTTTCAATCACAGTTTCCGGAAATGGGTTGAAATTGATTTATAAACGTACTGATATTTTTAAAATTCATAGTATTCATAGTGATTATTATAAAAATAATGGTAAACGTGAAGAATTCATTGATCAGGAATTTACTGTCACAGAAATTGAGGGTTCTAGTTCAAATGTGTGTAGAGATAGGGAAGAATGTGAGTTATTGGTCTCTTCATTTATTCCTGAAGCTATTAAAGAATTCTTCTTTTTTGATGGGGAACAATTGGATAATTATTTCTTGATGTCTTCAGCAATTAAGGGTCAAGTATTTACTTTATCCCACATTTTTGTGCTTGATGAGATGGAAAGAAGAATAACATCTAAATTAAAAGACCTTAGAAAACTTGGAAATCCGAATTCCGATGCCGATAGTAAATTACAGGAGTATAATAGTCAATCTAATTTTTTAAAATCTGAAAAAAATAGATATAATAATTTAAAAAAGGCATTTGAATCAAAACAAAATGAATTGAATGGGTTAATGAAGAGTTTAGGCACTGCTCCGTCAATAAAAGATTTAGAATCTAAAAGAAGTCAAAAATTAGACCAACAGTCTGAATTTGAAGATTTACTCAAATCAAAAAAAGATAGTTTAAATGACTTAATAATTAAAAGTTCACCTAAAATTTTAGCAAAAAAAGCATTTGTCAAAGCATTAGAATTAATTGAGGAAAATAAGGATGATACTTATATTTATCCGATTGATGTGAGTATATTGGAGGATTCTATACATGATCATTCATGTAAAGTATGTGACCGTAGTTTTGATGAAAAACTGATTAATCATATCAAATCCAAAAAAGCTAAATTGTATCTTATTTCTCCTGAAGATAAAATTTTAAATGATAATAAAAAATATTTCAATCGTTTTAAGGATACTCAGGATGATTATTTGAAAAAAGAAAGGGAATTGCAAAAAGAAATTAATAGTTATGAAAAATCTATTTCCACTTTAGAAGGTGAAATTAAAGAATTTTATGATGCTATTAAAGTTAATGAACATCTTAGGGAAAGTATTGATAAACGTGATGAGCTTTTAAGTATTTTACCTACTAAAAAATCAGAATTGGATAATTTAAATGAAAATAATAATAGATTGGAAAAGAAAGTGCAGAAATTGCATGAAGAATATCTTCAATTACTTGAAGATGAGGAGGAATATAGGGATATTTCCGCTAAAATCAAATTATGTACCAATTCTTTAGTGGTTATTAAGGATGTTAAAGAAGATATGATGGCAGAAACTAGAAAAACTATCCAACAGGCCACAAATGATAAATTCTTTAGATTAATAAGAAAATCTCAAACTTATGGAAGTATTGAAATAAATGATGATTATGAAGTAAAATTATTTGATGAAGATGGAAGGCCATCAAAGTCTTCTGCTAGTGCCTCTGAAGTTGAACTTTTAGCATTAGCATTTATTTTAGCTATTCATTCTGTTTCAGGATTTGAATCACCATTAGTTGTAGATACTCTTTTAGCTAGGACTGGCGGTGAGCAGAGGTTAAATGTTGCTAAGAGCTGTTTAAATGTAAGTGAAGAAAAACAATTACTTTTATTCTTGCTTGAAGAGGAATATTCTGAGCCAGTTAAAAAATTATTCAAAGAAAAACATATCTATGAATATGTATTAAAAGAATCTGATTCAGAAAAACAAATCAAAATTGAGGAGATGTAATTATGGGTAATATGTCAAACCATTTTTATATTGAAAAAAATTACGCTGATTTTTTTAAGAAATCAGAAATTTTAAATTCTTCTAGAACTGAAGGGATCATTAAAAGAGAAAATTTCCTTCTTCTAATGGCTTTAGGTTATTCTATGGGATTTAAAACAAAATTTGAAAATCCTAAAGCTAAAGGTAATGATACATTTGTTATGAATCAATTGACTAAAGAAGAATTGTCTTTAGTTTATGCAATTGCCATATCTGATTCTAAAGATCCTGAAATAGTTAATAATGATATTAAAGTTGCAGATATTGCTATGGAATATGCAAATACAGGTATTGTCGCACTTAAAGAATTAGAAGAAAACTCTCAAAAGGGAAATCGTATTAAGAAATTCCAAGCGGAAATTCATGATTTTATCGAAGATAGTAGTTAAGTGTTGGTTTTCATGTCCCGAAAAGTATTGCTGGAAAATGAATGTGATTGTTCAATTTTAACAAAGGTTAATTTTGGAAAAAAGATTAAAGATGTTCCTTCAGGTTGGGCATTAAATTTAATGGATATTCGTAAATTTATTCCTGTTTTGAGGTATGAACGTGAGTGTTATATTTTAATTAGAAATATTATCTCCCCTTGCAGGATTAGAATTAATCCACGTTTGTTTTATAAAGGAACTCCATTAAAGGAACATCTCAGAAAACAAAAATCTATTGACCCAAATATGGAAATTCCTATTGAAATTAAATTCAATAAAAAAGAGTTAGATTTTTCTTTAGATAATTTTAATAATGAAAATTTAAATTATATTGATACAAAATTGTTGGTAGGAAAATCTTATAGTAGTAAAGGTTGGGGTCTCAAAAAGAATGTTGTAGCTCAATTATTGCCTTTAGAAGCTTATAATTTCACATTTCCAGTTTATATTGATGGGATTCCTGCTGAAACAAGATTAAATATGCAAACTCGTTTATTTTATAGTAGTAAAGAATTAAGTGAAGAATTAGAAAAATTAGCTAATGTTAATTCTAAACAAGAAGTGGATGCTAGAATAATTTTCAATGAGGAATATTTGGATTTAACAAAAAAATTAAGGGAAGAAAGGGTTTCTGATAAAAAATGTATTATTTGTGGCAGTTCTTTAGATAGGGACAGTAAAGGTAAAAAATGTTTTGATTGTTTAGATAAAGAACTCACAGTTTTAAAACTTAAAAAACTTTTAGAATTCATAAGTCCTTCTGAAATCGTTTATGAATCAGATTTATTGGATTTAGGTTATACTAAGGGTCAAATTAAGGTTATTACACGTAAATTTGAGAAGCATGGTTTGATTTTAATTAATTGGGATGATAGTTTCCAACTTAAAGATGAAAAAACAATTAATAACTTTATCAAGGAGTGGAGTTAGTTCGATAATTTTTTATTAAAACTTTATAACGTAAGCTGCTAAATATTAAACCAGAGGAAAAATATGAAAACTTTAAATGTTGTAGCAGCTATTATTAAAAAGGATAATAAAATTCTCGCCACAAAGAGAGGTTACGGCGAGTTCATTAACATGTGGGAGTTTCCTGGCGGAAAAATAGAGCCAAACGAATCAAAAGAGGAAGCTCTTATAAGGGAAATCAAAGAGGAGCTTGACTGCACAATCAAGCCAACTAAATTCGCCCTAGACTTGGAATACCAGTATCCTACTTTTTATTTGAAAATGAGCTGTTTTGAAGCTATTATTACAGAAGGAACTCCAAAATTATTAGAACACAATGACGCCAAATGGCTTACAAAAGATCAATTAGACGATGTCAACTGGATTCCTGCAGACATCAAGGCTGTCAACTACCTGAAAGAAACCATGGATGATTAAAATGAACCAGGATGAAATCTTAAACGGGGCTAAAACTGCTTTTATAAACCAATTCAATGCTTCAAATTCAGATTTCACACCAAAACTGGTCTACAACAGTGCTGACAGCAAGGTCATAAACTCCATAATCGATGAGCTTAGAAACTGTGACGAGTTCATCATGTCTTCGGCTTTCATCACAATGGGTGGTTTAATGCATCTTTTAGAAGAATTCAAAAGACTAGAAGCCGCAAACATTAAAGGAAAAATTTTAACAACAGATTATCTATATTTTACAGAACCTAAGGCATTAAGAAAGCTTCAGAGCTTTAAAAACATTGAAGTGAGGATGTATTCTCAGGAAAATGAGGGTTTCCACACCAAGGGTTATATCTTTAAGAAAAATGACACTTCAAAGGCAATCATCGGAAGTTCCAACCTTACAATGAATGCTCTTACAGTCAACAAGGAATGGAACGTTGAGTTCACCTCTTTGGATGAAGGTGAGATGCTTGCATCAATTAAAAATGAATTCAATGAGCTGTGGAATCAGGCAAACGAATTGGAAGATATCCTTCCGGCTTATGAGAAAATCTACAATGACAACAAGAGCTTCACCCACATAAGGCAAATCACCGAAGAGCTTAAGGAAAAGCATGTAAAAGACCTGACTCCTAACATCATGCAGGAGGAATTTCTTGAAAACTTAAGAGGCCTCATAAAACATGGTGAAAACAGGGCAATTCTGGTATCTGCAACAGGTACCGGTAAGACCTATGCTTCAGCCTTTGCGGTTAAGGATTTCAAGCCGAAAAGATTTTTATTTTTAGTCCACAGGGAGCAGATTGCAAAGCAGTCAATTGAAGCCTATAAAAACGTCTTCAAGGACCATGAAAACTTCGGTCTCGTTTCAGGTAACTCCAAGGACTTTGACAAGAACTATATTTTCGCAACAATCCAGACTATGTCAAAGGATGAAGTCTATAGGGATTTCAGTAAAGATCATTTCGACTATATTGTTATTGACGAGGTTCACAAGGCCGGTGCTTTGAGTTATCAAAAGATTTTCCAGTACTTCCAGCCTAAGTTCTGGCTTGGAATGACCGCTTCACCTGAGCGTACAGACGGCTTTAACATATACGATTTGTTTGACAATAACATTGCCCATGAAATCAGGCTCCAGGAAGCCTTGGAGGAAGACCTGTTATGTCCCTTCCATTATTTCGGAATAGCTGATGTTGAGTTTGAAGACGGTGAGATAGATGATGATTTCACTGATTTTAATCTTTTAGCATCTGATGAAAGGGTTAATTACTTAATAGAAAAGTCAGAGTTTTACGGATATTCCGGAAACAGAAGAAAGGCGCTTGTGTTCTGCTCAAGAAAAAGGGAAGCTGTTCTTTTAAGTGAAAAATTCAATAAAAAAGGCTACAAGTCAGTCGTATTAACTGGTGATGATTCACAGGAAAAGCGTCTTGATGCAATTGACAGATTGACAAACGATGAAAACCCAGACAAGATTGAATTCATTTTCACAGTAGACATTTTCAATGAAGGTGTGGATATTCCTGAAATCAATCAAGTTTTATTAGTAAGGCCGACCGAGTCTCCAATCATTTTCATCCAGCAGCTGGGAAGGGGATTGAGGAAATACAAGAACAAGGAGTATGTTGTAATTTTGGATTTCATCGGAAACTACAAGAACAACTTCATGATTCCGATTGCCCTTTCAGGAGACAGGTCTTATGACAAGGACAAAATCAGGAAGTATCTCATTGAGGGAAACAGGGTCATTCCTGGTGCGTCTTCAATAAACTTTGATGAGATTTCAAGAAATCGTATATATGACTCAATCAACAAGACTTCATTTAACAAGAAGGCTTTGTTTAAGGAAAAGTACATGAATTTAAAATACAAGCTTGGAAGGATTCCTTCATTATATGACTTCGCCGTTAATGCAGATTTCAATCCTGAACTGATTTTAAATCACAAGGATTTCCCCACCTATCATGATTTCCTTGACCAGATTGATGATGACTATACTTCCAATATTGACAATCTTGATCATTTAAAGTTCATATCCAAGAAGCTTTTAAAGGGAATCAGGCCTCATGAGCTGATTATTCTTGAATGCCTTAAATACAACAAGTATTTCACTGTCGAGCAGGTTGAAAAATGTCTTAAGGACAATTTTGATTTGGAAAATCAGTTTGATTCCATAAAGGGTGCCATCAACTTTTTGAGCCTTAACTTTTATCTTAAGGAAAAGGGTGAGGGATATCAGGCAAATACCATTGAAAAACTCATTGACAATCCAAAAAACCTGTTTTTCAACTTCGATGAGGATGTTTTCAGGGATTTGAAAAACAACACTGATTACAGATTTGAAATCTCAGATTCCTTCAGACAGGCCATTTCATCTCAGGTATTTGTAAATCACCTGAATGATGCTTTAAAATATGGAATTTTCAAGTATGTTAATGTATATTCATCACAAGGCGACTTTAAGCTGTATGAAAAATACTCAAGGGAAGATGTCTTGAGGATTATGAACTGGAAGCACTTCATGAACGGTCAAAACATCGGTGGCTATAAGATAAAGTACAATACCTGTCCGATTTTTGTAACATACAACAAGGCTGAGGACATATCAGAGACAATCAACTATGAGGATCATTTCATCTCAAAAACTGAATTCAACTGGATGAGCAGAAACAACCGTAAGACTTCATCACCTGAACTTGAACCTCTCATTAACTACAATGGCGTTGATACCGAGCTTTTCATTCAGAAAAGTAATGATGAGGGAATTGAGTTCTACTATATTGGTAAACTGACTCCTGTAAGCTACAGGCAGGTTTACAGAACAATTGGTGGCAAGGAACAGCCTATTGTTAATTTCCATTTCAAGATCGACCATGAGGTCAAGGATGAGATTTACAATTATTTCGTTAAGGATTAATTATCATACACATCAATCCAAAACCATTAATTTATTTTAATCGTCTTTTACATTAACACCAAGCATTTCAATTTTTATAAATTTTTAAAAATTGGGATATATATCAAATACTTTAAAAATTAGAATTTCTACTGGTGAATGGCGGTCGTTAATGTTAAAAAAATAAGCGGGAGTATGGAGCATGTTTCAGCTCCATCAGGTAATGAGTACATCAGAATTATATTTACATGTAGTGGTATGTTGCAATGCCGGAGAATGTTGGAATCGGTCGGTATTCTATTTTTCCGTCTTCGGTTTCAATAATATAAGGTTCAATTGGTTGGTCTATAGCTTTTATAACTTCTTGCATAGTTTTTTTGATATTCATAATTTCACCTCATTTTTTTTCGTTAATCTTACTTTGGTCAGGGTCATTTATAAAGTTTTTCGCCTGCAAGCGCTTACTTGCATCTTAAATTCCTCTTTAAAGGGTTTAAAACACTTTTTAGCTAAAATTAAGTTTTGTCATAAAAAACTATATTAACTCACAGGGATAACTATTATCAAGGTGGTTATAATGGTCGACAAGTCCAATATCGAAGCAAGAATCAGAAAGGCCGAGGAGCTTAAAGCATCACTTGAGGAAAAATTTGAAAAGGTCAGGGGATCTCCAAGGGAAGATGAATTCAAATCCCAGCTTGACAAGGTAAACGGCCTGATAGCTCATCTAACTGAAGAGCTTGAAAAATAATCTTTTTTTTTTTAAAAATAGTTGGTTTTGGGAGTTTTTAAAACTCCCAATGTTTTTATTTTAAAATGGAGAATTGGATAAAAACTTTTTATATTATTGGCTTTGAGTTTCAATCATCTCAAAGTACAATTAAATATATTAAACTGCTTTTATAAATAGTTTTTCGCCTGCAAGCGCTTACTTGCATTCTTTAAATGATAAAATAATCGTTAAAAATAGTATTTAAGGAGTGCGGGAGTATGAAACTCCCGTGTTTTGAACTAATTGAATAACATCCATAATTTGGGGAAGTTTGAAGGTAAACTTCCCTAAGCTTTAATTTCGGAAAATAAATAATAACTAAAGTGTCAATAACACCAAATTATTATTTATGTGTTTACAATATTTGTTGACTTTGACTTTCACCAAAGTCATATGAATATATAACGATAGAAATATTTAAAATTTTTTGCAAGCAAGTGCTTACTTGCATTTGAATCTAGTTTTTAAGAATCCCGTTTTTGAGTATGTCCATAATGTTTTCTGCATATTGCTTGTTTTCAACGCTAGGCTTTTTGTTGTAGACTTTCCACAGGACAACTGACTGGAATGTCAGGCTGAAACACATGATACTTAGGGACCTTGCATCAAGCTCTCTGATGTTTCCCTTTTCAATCTGCAGCTTGAAGAATGCTTCCATCTGGTCTAAAATGACATCGGTAATGTTTGAAATCAGAAGCTTTTTGCCCGGGATGTCTCTGACCTCTTCCATTGCTATCTTGATGACGCTTAAATCATTGTCTGACAGCTCAAGCATTTTCCTGAAGTTGTTTGTAAGGTAGTCCTCTATCTCCTCGTCTTCACTGTAGTCAAAGATTTCGCGTAGTCTTTCTATGAGAATATTCATGTGATAGTCTTTTGTCACATTAATGAGGTTGCTTTTATTTTCAAACTTCCTGAAAATTGTTACTTCGTTAACTCCGGCTTCTTTAGCTATTCTTTTTGTTGTTGCTTTTGTAACACCTTCTTTTTGAAGGATGTTGAAAGTTGCGATTACTATTTTTTCTTCTGTGTTATCCAATTTTCTATCCATATTGTTAATTATGTGTTTAACAATATAAAAATTGGCACCGGTTTTAATCCTATTTTGATTTTGTATGAAATATTTGATATGTTCCGTGATTTCATTTTTGGTGATTTTAAGGCAGTGTCTAGAAAAAAATTTTTTTCGAGTAACGCAATATTTCATCTGAAAAGTCATGATTTTGAATTTTGTCAATATGATGTAAAATGTCATGAGTGATGATTTGGTATAACTTTTTTGGTGTTGATTTTACTGTTTTTTTAAAAGTTGACTTTTTGGCCTCAAATTTCTGATTGGAGCATTCAGAGCCTGTTACTGTATGAAGATTTCCCGCGAGTAAATCGATATTTTTCACACTTTTGCACTTTTGCCACCATTTTTAGTCATGTTTTACAAATCTTGGAAAGTGATGTCAATGTTGTCATTTTAAGATTGTATTTGTCCTGATTTGACTTTCCGGCAGTTACACTTGAAATGCACCTTTAAATGATTTCGCTTTTATTTTTGATGGTTGAAAAACTGTTAAATATATTTTTTTTCAAAGTAAGGGTATGGGTGTGATGATGAAAATATATGAAATTGCAGGTAGGGTCATGGTGATCGTTCTTTCCATGGGGTGTCTGTGTAATGGAAATATTAAATTTCACTGAAGACGACTTCTCAAAGATTCCGGAATGCATAATGTATATCTAGGAGTTTTCCAAAATTAACGGCCTTTCCGTTTAAAATATCCTGGGCAATGACGATTTCTAGAAATCAATTTTTTTCCAAGAAAAATATGTATGGCTGATAATCGCTATTTTTGTTTAACAAAGTAATTTTAATTTAACTTTTTTTTAAAAAATCATCACATAAACTATCCAAATCATCATATTTGGCCAATTATTGAAAGATGTTAATATAGTATTTATAATATTATAAATAAATATTAAATTATATTCAAATGAAGGGATTTAAATGAAGCTTAAATACGCATTAATGATTAGTTTTCTTGTGATTGTTCTCTCGATTGGAGCCGTCAGTGCATCAGATGACAATCAAGATTTGTCTGCCGGCAGTGAAATCATCACTGATGATGTTCTATCAGATGATGGTGTTGTAAATGATGATTTTGAAGATTATGATGAAGACTTTGAGGATGATGACTACTTGGATGAGGATGATGGGGACTCCTATCAGATAAACGTCAATGAGGCGGCGGAATATGTCTATTACCTTGATGATGTTGAAATTGCAAGTCTCACACTTCCAAGTGACGCATACGGTTATGTTGCAGCATATGACGGAGGATATGATGAAGGGGACTTTATAGCAATGTTTCCGCTTAAACAGGGTCATGTCAGCATCAAACTCTCAGACTTGCAGTTTCCCGAAGAAACCCGTTTGGGAACACACTTTCTCGAATTCATCTATGAGGCAGACGACTATTATGTCGATGACGGGGATGTTATAGTCAACATTATCGATTATGAATTTAAAGCTCCTGAAACCGTATTTCTTGGTGAAGATGCCAAATACATACTGGATTTGCACAATAACATTACCGGAACATTATATGTAACAGAAAAGATTGAAGATATTGACGGTGATTATTTAAACGGTGAGGTAACATATTATGATGTCATCAACGGCAGTGCAGAAGTCGTATTTTCAAATTTATCCATGGGCACACACATTTATTCCTTTGATTTTGATGAAGATGAATACTTTTTCAACCGTGAAGTATTTCTTTATGTATATCCTAATGTCAAGGTTAAAGACAGGGTAACAATCGGAAAGGACAGCATTGTAGACGTTAAACTGCCTGGTGATGCACAGGGCACATTTTCAATTTCCCTTTACAGCGATGAACTGTCAGACATCATTGACTATGATGTTGAATATGAGAACGGAAAAGTCCAGTTCCCTTCAATAGGACTGTTTGCAGGCATGTATGATGTTGTGGGCTTTGAAATAAATGACTACAAATACGGATCAATCAACTTTGAGGAAACTCCACAGTCATACACTGGTGATGGCATTTATGCATCATTTAAAGCCGTAAATCCTTCAAATGTGGTCGTTTCAACAAATTCCATCTCACCGCTTTACACCACAACCGGAATATACAAAATCAAGGTTACAATTGCCGGAAAAGCGGTCAAAGGCGCAATGGTGCTCTTTGAGCTGGGTGACGATGAAGTGCAAGTTTACACAGACAGCAACGGATATGCAAGCCTGAAGATAAAGAAAAATCCTGGAACCTACAAGGTCAAAGCAAAAGTTCTTGGAAAAACAGTCACCAAAAAGATAACCGTTAAGCACCTGGTTACATTAAAGACTGTTGCAGTTAAAAAATCCGCCAAAAAGCTGATTCTGCAGGCAAGCCTTGCAAAGGTAAACAAGAAATACCTGAAATCAAAACTGATTACCTTCAAGTTCAACGGCAAAACCTACAAGGCAAAAACCAACAGCAAAGGCGTTGCAAAAGTCACCATAAAATCATCAGTGCTTAAAAAGCTCAAGGCAGGTAAAAAAATCACCTATCAGGCCACATATCTAAAAGACACTGTCAAAAAATCAGTTAAAGTAAAAAAATAGGTTTTATACCTATTTAATCTTATTTTTTTTAAAATATAATTTAATATATTGCCTCCGACATATGTATTCATTAGTGAGGTAATTAGTGTGAAATCGAAAATTTTTTTAATATCAATTTTATTTTTAATGGCCATATGCATGGCCGCAACGGTTTGTGCATCAGACAACACTACTGATGCGCAGGTAAGTGATGATATTAAGGTATCATTCAACGATACAGTCTATAGCGAAGATTTGGGCTACATTAATGTTGAACTGCCTGAAAATACATCAGGAAACCTTAAGGCAACAATAAATGACGTCGAATTCTACAATGAAAACATATCCTCTTCGGTGCAGGTTCCAATTACAATCCCTCAAAAGGCAATATCCTCAATTGTGGTAAACAGGAACACCGACCACCTCAATTACCATATTGACATGTTTTTCAACAACATCTCAATACTCAACAGCAATTTGAAGGTTATGAAAATTGCTCCCAATTTCACAACTCCCGGTTTTGCATCAGAAATCCTAAAGGATGATCCGGAAGGTTATGTTTCAGTATTTTTCCCTGAATCCGCAAACGGTGAAGTCAAGATATATGTTGACGGTGTCTTTTTAACCAATCTCACCGCTCAGCAGTACATGTTTTTAAATGCAACAAAATTCAACACTTTGGCTTTGGGCAGCCATAATGTCACAATATCCTATGCAGGGGACAGCTACTACAGGAAATTCACAAAAACATTCAACTTTACAGTGGTTGACATGCTTATACAGATACCGCAAAACATGCTTTTGGACCATGACGACTGCATATCCGCGAAAATTCTCAATAATCGTGATGGTATCGTCTCAGTCTATGTGGACAATCAACTGGTCTTTAAAGACAAGCTTGACAAATATGGTGAGTTTCTGCACTGCATGTTTGATGATGTAACCTGCGGTGAGCATCTCCTTGAAGTACAGTACAATGCATCCAAATTCAGCAAGTCCAAAAAGGTCCTTGTCAATGTAACCTATGATGTGGACATCTGGAATTACGGAAGATTCGTATACGGTGAAGACAGTCAGGTTGTAATAATCGTACCTACAGACTTTAAAAAGAATCTCATTGACATCACAATCGACGGAGTAAAACAGACTGATTTTGGCATTGACAATTCAGGATGGATTGAACTTGACGTTTCAAAACTCCCGATGGGCAATCACACACTTGTATTTGACTTTAAAGGCAATCAGAAATACTACGCATCTACATTAACACACAACTTCACAATCGACTATAAGATAGTGGTTTCCCCATTCCACTACTACGGAGACAGCGGAATCGCTTCACTTACACTTCCGGACTCTGCAAAAGGAAGCCTTGAAGTATATATCAACGGAAAACTTTACAAAACAGTTAAGGTCACTGACGGAAAAGCTGAAATCAGTATAAAAGGTATGATTCCTGGTAAATATGACTTGTCTGCAAAATACACTGGTGATGACTTTAACGTCACTGAAATCGACACCAAATATACAGTATATCCTGACATCAAGACTCCCGGCGAGATGTATGCCTCTCAAAACAAGTTCATTAAAATTTTGACTCCTAAAGATGCAAAAGGAAAAGTGATCTTTAATGTCAACGGCAAAAACATCACAGCCACAATCAAGGACGGCGTAGCAAGTATGCCATTAAAAGACCTTAAACCTGGTGAATACGACATTGATGCTTACTATTTCGGTGAAAACGGATTCAACTGCACAGAATATGCATTTGTCACCGTGCTCAGCAATGTCAAAATACCGAACGTTAATGTAATCTACACTAACAATGCCAATGTTAAAGTCTACTTTAACGGCAAGCTTGTCAAAAACAAGTATGTGACATTTAAAGTATCCGGCAAAACCATCAAGGCAAAAACAAACAAAAATGGAATTGCAACACTTAAAGTCAATTTAAAACCTGGTGAATACAAACTTCAGGCAAGCTACGGTGCATCCAAAGTCACCAAAAAGCTTACAGTCAAACATCTCGTAAGCCTGAACACAGTCAAGGTCAAAAAATCAGCTAAAAAAGTTGTTTTAACAGTAAAATTAGCTAAAAAACTTAAAAATAAAGTAATCAAATTCAAATTCAACGGCAAAACCGTAAAAGCAAAAACCAATTCAAAAGGAATTGCAAAAGCCACTTTCAAAACTTCCGCACTTAAGGTCGGCAAAAAAATAACCTATTCAGCCACCTACATGAAAGACACAGTAAAAAAGACTGTTAAAGTAAGTAAATAGCTGAAAAAAATAAATAAAAAAGTAGTTAGAGAGTAAAATCTCTAACGTTTAACTTTTAAACTTCTTTTTAAGGTATCTTTAAGGTAAGTAATGCTTATTGTGTATTTCTTACCCACTTTGAGCTTACCGATAACGCTCTTTTTAATGGTAAACTTCGCAATGCCCTTGCTGTTTGTTTTGGCGGTGTATTTTTTACCGTTGAGCTTAAGGGTCACCTTCTTGTTTTTAAGAACCTTCTTGTTTTTTAAGGTAACCTTATAGACCAATTTAGAAGTCCTTTTAACGGTAGTTGTCTTTTTTGCATTTATCACATGTTTTACGGTAATCTTATATGTCTGTGATGCGGCACCATATTTTATGGTCATCTTGTGAGTGCCCGGAGTTAAGGTTTTCGGAATCGGGAATAAAACTACGCCCTGTGAGGATGTCTTAACCTTATGAGCCTTTTTGTCAATGTAGATTGTGACATACTTGTTTTTCAATGGAGCATCATAGTTATCTGCCATAAGAATAAATGCGGTTCCCCTCACATCATTGCAATACATGTTAATGTTTTTAGCTCCTGCAAACCTTGAAGCAACAGTTATTGTCTTTTTAGCTACCTCGCCGGTCTTTGGATTTTTAATGCTGATTGTCTTTTTGGAGGACAGCTTCTTGAATGCAATTGTAACGTATCCGTTGGAATCAGTTTTGTATGTGGTAGTTTTTCCGTTGACAGTCACTTTAACATTGGTATTTTTAATGGCAGCTCCTGAAGCATCAAGTAATCTGAATTTGAAATTATAATTGCTGCCGCTAGCTCTTTTGGCATTGGATGCAACAACTGTGCTTTTAACAAGAACTGAAGTGATTATTGTTGTGTTTTTGTATTTGACGGTAACCTTATAGCTTCCAGGATTGAGATTTATAGGAAGTTTTGCGCTGCCGTTTTCATCGGCCACAACTTTTCTTTCAACTCCGTTCAATTCAAATATAACTTCTTCGCCTGCACCGACAGTTGCAACAAGAGGAGCAGAATTGGCATAGTATTTCACAAGATTGCTTGCAATTCCCAAATCCTCTACAGTATATACTTTTAAAAGAGCCACAGAGCCCTGGTCATTTAAGTCAACCCATGTCTTGCCGTCATCACTCAGGAATGAAACGTTTTCCTGATCATGGAGCCTGCTTGATGCCATGTAAGGAATCTTGTTTTTGAATACCACTTCAAATTTGTCTCCTTCCTTGATTTGGATGTAGTCATTAAGCTTTATTGTTTCATATCCTCTGAAGCTTGAAACTCCATTCTGTGAGTATACGTTTACTCCGTTGACATAGACTGTAAACTGGTAGCTTGCACCGGTTTTGTTGAAAAATGTTCCAACAGCAGATATGAGGCCGTCCTTTTCAGCAACATAAGTGTTTTTGTAGTAAGGAATATTGTAAATACCTAAAAGGCCTGAAACTTCATGCTGGTAGTTCATGTCATAGGTTTCGTTGTTTCTTATAACAAATGCAATAGGCTTGTGGGCTGTTGCAAGGGTTTCATCATAATATGAAATATAGAAGTAACCGTTTTCTCCCCATTCACTTCCCCAGCTGTTTTGAACAATGAATGCACCGTCTCCTGCCGGTGTTTTCACGAAATTCTCCTTAGGATAATTGTCATCCCATCCGACTATGCAGATACTGTGGTTCGGATCGACTTTGATTCCGTAATAGTACTGCGCATTGGTGGTCTTGTTGAAGAAAAGCAGACCTGTAGTTGAAAATTCGGTTGCTTCCACAGCACCGTATTTAAGTATCGCCTGCTTGATTTGGTCATTGTCAGTGGCGTTCTTTCTTTCAGGAATTTCAACAATGTCCACGATATGGATGTCCTCATCGGTAAATATCAGTGGGGATATTTTTCCAAGCTCATCATATTCGTCATATCCGCTAGGGGATACTCCAAGCCAGCTCAGGAAGTATGTGGCTGGAATGAATCCGTTTGCACCTTCAGTTATTTCTATAACTCCGTATTTGGAATACTGCAGCAGGGAATTCTGCAGGTTGTTTACTGAGAAGTTAGAGCTGATGTTTGTGTATCTTATGAGTGCAGACTGCAGTGCTTCAATCGCACCGAAAGCCCAGCATGCTCCCATTGAACCCTGGTTGAACACAGGGGAGGTGAAATTGTAGTCTCTCAAATCAAACCTTGAAGGCAGCTGGTCAAAGTGAATTGTGTTTTCCAAAATCTTATAGGACATCTGGCTTCCTTCAACATTGGTTTCTGTATGCTTGTTGTCAAGGGATTTCACGTCATTTGTGAAGTTGTTTTGATTATCGGTGTATTTTCTTATAAATTCCACGTAAAGGCTGCTTGCGTTTTGTGTAGGATTGTTGAAGTAGTTGTTGTTGAGCCTTAATGTTGCATCATATGCATAGATTGCGGCCCCTTCACTTGCATCGTTTCCTTCAAATCTGGTTGAGTTGACGGTAAGCACTCCCTGGCTGTAGTAGTATGCTCCGCCGTTGGAAAATCCTTTTGTTAAAGCGTGATTTGAAATGAATCTTGAATTCAGGATGTTTGCTCTTGTATATGATGAGTAAATTGCTCCTCCGTCATATACTGCACTGTTTGATGTGAAAGTGGAATTGTCAACTGTTAATGTACCTTCCAGATAAAGTATTGCACCACCGAATTCGGAAGAACAGTTTGTAAACTGTGTATTGTTTATGAGGATTTTTCCAAGGCTTAACACTTCATCCGCTGATGAGTCAACAAAGATAGCTCCTCCGTTTTTCTGTGAGGAAGTGTTTATGAAGCTGCAGCTGTCGATTGTAATAGGGCTTGAAAAGTCCTTGATTCCGATTGCACCTGCGGTAAGTGATGCATGAAGGTTGATGAAGTTGGAGTTTCTGATTTCACCTTTTCCCTTAAGGACATATACTGCAGGGGCATATTTTGAAGTGATGTCCTCAAAAGTGGTTTCGGCAATGTTCATCTGGCTGCTTCTGATATAAATAAGTCCCCAGTACAATTCTTTCGCTGATTTGAAAGATCCGTTTTCAAGTTTAAGGACACTGTTGTCGTCAATAAACATTGCAGCTCCTTCTTTTGCATAATTGTTTAGGAACTGGTCATTTTTACTTGTATATTTTGCATTGTAGGTGTAGACCGCTCCACCTCCGTCGCCTGCAATGTTATTTTCAAAAACACAGTTGTTTGTTGTTAAATTTGAATTTTTAACAAACAGTGATGATGAGTTTGCATTTTTGAAAACAAGATTGTTTAAGGTTACGTTTGAGTTTTCAATTTTAAAAATAGCTGATTTGCCGTCAGCATCAATTACATTGTCATTTCCGTTGATGACAATATTTCTATTTTTGATTTCTATTCCGCCGGTATAGTTGGCGTCATACTGTCCGTTGAATTTATAGCTGTCAGTAACATTAAATTCACCGGCATTTGAAATATCTTTGTTTAAATCCGTAAATGTTTTAACGTCAACTGTGGAGTTTGTTAAAACCGTGTCATCTCCACTTTCAGATGCAGAAACTGCAGAGATAGAAAGGATAAACAAAATCAGTAAAATTAAAGTTATCTTTTTAAATTTCATATTATCTCAATCCATGTTTTTTCAATATTTAAAATTATATTGTAAACGATATTTAAGAATTTGTTATTGATGTTATAAAAGGCATTCAGTCGTTTTCGGCTTTGGACTTTCAGATATTCATTTGAGGGTATTGGTGAACTAAAAAATAGTTTAAAAATAAGAAAATTAAGGGAAAATTCATCCCTTAAACGTATTTTTCCTTGCCTTTGGTTAAAACGACGGTGAATTTAGGTTTTGTTTTTGCAGCAGCTTTACTTATCACAAGTTTGGTGGTTGCAGAGCCTTTGTAGTTAGGGCTTGTTACTGTAAGCTTTACCTTATGGGTGCCTGCGGTGAACTTGTTGGTGATGATGTATATCATGCCGTGGCTTTTGGATTTCTTGTCGTATCCGCTCACCAGATTGAAGGTTTTGCATTTGCTTTTGGTATAAATCTGCACTTTAACCTTGACATTGTCAATCGGTTTTTTGGAGTTTGCTCCAACACCAATCATAAGCATGCTTGCCTCTGAATATTTGAATTTAGCTGAATAAAGCTTCAGGGTTTTAGGGTTAATCTTGATTGATGAGGAAACGCTTTTTGCTTCATAATTGCTGTTTGCACTGCTTATTACAACCTTGTGTGTTCCTTTGGCCAGATTGGTTGGTTTGTAGGAAGCTATTCCTTTGGAATTTGTTGTAACATAGGCGGTCTTGTATTTTGTCCCGGTATATATGTTGAGCTTGAGCTTTACTCCGCCGACTCCCTTGTTGTCATTGTCAACAATGCTGATTTTAAATGTGCTTCCGGAGTTATATGTTGTTGTAAGCTTTGTAGGTTTGATTGTAAGCTTTTTGACAGTGTATGTCACAAGAGTATTGACTTCCTTGATGTTGTCTCCTCCGATACTGAGGTAAACATTGTATTTTCCAGCCTTCAAGTCATTCATAGGAAAGCTTGCAATTCCCTTGCTGTTTGTATACATTGTGCCGTTAAGGTCAAACTCCTTAAAATAGAATCTTATTGCTTCGTCTGTAACTGGAAGTCCTGTTTTTGCATTTGTGAGTGTGACATCAACTGAAGACAATGTTTTGTATGAAATCACATCCGGTGAAGACATGTTGATTTCAGCCTGTTTAACAGTTAAAGTATAGCTGTTTGACGGGAGTTTAATGAGTTTGTTATCTGTTGAAAGTATTGAGGTATACTCTCCCGCATCTATTCTTTCCAGAACAGATAAGTTGTTCTTATTGTTTATTACATACAAATCATCATAATTGAATGTTGCAATTCCGTTTTCATCTGTCATTGCGTTGTTTTGATAATAAGCAGTTGAATCTCCTTCGATTCTTAAATTCATCTCAGAATTGGCTATCGGAGTATCATTCATATCAGTTATCTTAAAGCTGAAAGATCCGCTTTTATATTCAATTTCAGTATTTATTGGCGTAATTTTTGCATCGATTTGCCCTTCACTGCAGATATCCTCTTCAATTGGACTTTCAAGGATATTATCTGCTTCGGAAATATCGCTGGCAGTGACATTCACATCAGCCGCACTGACGGCAGACACTGCGCAAACGGCAATAATAAGAAAAATCAATGCGAGTGTTAGTTTTCTGTACATATTATTGTTTTTGTCATTAAACTAATTTAAACTTTATATTAAATACTTTTAAAGCCAAATATAATTGTGATGAGCGAAAAATACATCCGTGAAAACAAAAAGTCCTGCAATATAATCAAGGCCAACAAAACCTATGCAAAAATACCTGATCTTGAAGATGCAGTTTTTATTAGGGACATGCTTGTTGAAAACGGCTGGGACTTAAATAAAACTCCTCAAATCATAAAAAAGGATGAGGATTATCTTGTTTTAACGGTTTATGATGAAAAAATACACGTGATTGGAAAGTATGACAGTAAACCTGATGAAAAAACAGTTGAAAAACTCATAAAAATCCACAAAAGAAACCCGAACAACTCCAAATACGGTCTTAACATATCTAAAGTATTCGATACATATGTAATCAGAAAGCAGATTGCAGGTGACGACTATATTTTCGGATACTATGACAGTCTTCAGGATGCGGAGTTTGTAAGAAATTTCCTTCTCGACAACATGTGGAACGTCAATGCCTTTAATGAGGTCAACTACTGTGAGGATACCGGAGACTATAAGGTCGTCAGGGTAATTGACGATAAGGTATATGTTCTGGATTCATTCTATTCAGACAATATTGACCTTAAAAAGTGCTATGAGAGTTTCCTAACCAAAATATCCAAGCACAAGTACGCTCTTGACAGCTACCCTCACCTTGATGCACTTAAGGATAAAATACCTGACCTGGAGGAAGAATTCGGAGTTAAGGTCAGGGACGACTACTGGGATTTCACAAACGCCGGTGACGGTGATGCCCTAAATCAAATAGTTTTTAATCTCTCCCCGTTCAAGCAAAGCATTTATGATTCAATCAACGGCAAAACAAGCTTTGAGGATATAAAAAAGTCATTAATCAGATATAAATCAAAAAATTTTGAAGGTAAAATCACAAAACATTTGGATGAGATGATTGAAAGCGGTCTTATTGAAATGGATGGTGAGTTCTATAAAAAGAAAAGTTGATAAGAAATAGCCAGCTATTCCTTATCGGAGAGTAATCCTCCGGCAACACCAATGTCTTCTTTTGCATATGGCTGAACCAGAACTGTAATTGCTTCAATAGGCAAATCATATGCTTCAGCAACTGTTTCACTTACTTTTTTAACCATTTCTCGTTTCTTTTCTAAGCTTATTGTATTGTTTCCAGCAATTGTAATTACAGGCATATTTATCACCATTTAAAATTTATTATGTAGATAGTATAAATAAATTATTAAAAGGTTTTGATATTTATGCTCGGTGAAAAAGAACTGGTTAAGATATTTCCGGATTTCAAAGACTTGGTACAGCCATCCGGAATCGATTTGGAACTTGATAAGATTTATGTTCAGACCTCAGGAGGCTCACTTATAGACAATGAAAAGAACCTGCCTGAAATAAGGGAACTTGAAGGGGACATTTACACATTAAAGCCCCATACTGCATATCTGGCAAGCATCAAAAGGAAAATTAAAATCCCTAAAGGTTATACAATGCTTTACCTTCCACGCTCAACACTTTTAAGGTCATTCGTTTCAGTTCAAACCGCCGTTGGAGATCCGGGATTTTACGGAACACTGATGTTCATGATATATAATCATGGCGAATATGACTTTAAAATCAAATCAGGTGACAGGATAGCTCAGGCAGTCGTATTTCCGGTTGAAGGCTCAGGTGAGTACAATGGCTCATATCAGGAGGAAGAAGAGTGAATGTAGCAGATAAAATCGTTGAAATACTTGCCGAAGAGGGATTGGATACAGTTTTTGGAATTCCAGGCGAGCAGATAATGCCTCTTTACAAGGCACTTTCAACTTCAAAAATCAGACACGTCCTCACCCGCCATGAACAGGCGGCAGCACATGCGGCAGACGGATTTGCAAGATCATCAGGTAAAGTGGGAGTATGCATTTCAACAGCCGCTCCAGGGGCGCTGAACTTTACAATGGCTATTGCAACAGCATTCAAGGACAACGTTCCAATTTTAGTACTCACAGGAGATAATGAGCTTAAATACAGAAACACAGACCATTTTCAAAGCCTTCCTCAATTTGAAATATTCAAACACATTACAAAAGCATCATACAATCCCTTAAACGGAACCGAAGCGATGTATGTTTTAAGAGCAGCAATTTATGAGCTCAAGACAATGCCTAAAGGTCCGATTCATATCAACCTTTCAAAGGACGTTCTACTTGAAGAGGATTTCAATGACTTTGACTTGTGCTATCTGTGTGAAGATGACCTCTCCAAAATCAGTGATGCTCAAAAACTGATAGATTCAGCCGAAAAACCTTTATTCATCCTGGGAGCAGGTGCAATCTCACAAAGGGAAAATATTTTAGGGATTTCCGAAAAATACCAGATACCCGTAACCACAACATTCCATGCAAAGGGCATAATATCAGAAAATGACGATTTAAACTTAGGTCTTGTCGGTATACGCGCAACACCTCAGGCAAGATATGCATTTGAAAATGCAGACTGCATAATTGCACTTGGAATCAAGGCAAGCGAAAGGACACTTCCCGAAATCCCCAAAAACCTGATACATGTAAACCTGAACAGGGACGTTCTGGTAGGCGAATACCCGATTCATGGAAAAGTTGAAGATTTTCTTTTCAAAATAAACTTTAAAAAGACAGAATGGTTAGGTGAAATTTTAGAAATTGACAATTCCATCAAAATCGAAGGCACTGACGATGATTTGTCACCACAGGCCGCCATAAAAAGAATCCTTGAAAAATTCGACAATAACATCACTGTTTCAGATGCCGGAAGTCACACAACATGGACAACACTCATGAAAAAATGTCAAAAACCGGGACAGCTTTTATTCTCCGGGGGGATGGCACCTATGGGGTATGGTCTTCCTGCAGCTATTGGTGCCAGTTTTGCAACCGGCGAACGTATTGTTGTCATAAACGGTGACGGGGATTTCCAGATGAACCTTCAGGAACTTGCAACCGTGAAAGAAAACAATCTTGATATTGTGGTGTTCATACTTAACAATTCTGAGTTTGGAATAATAAGGCAGTGGCAGGAGCAATTCTATGACATGAAACCTTATCAAATAACACTCAATAATCCCGACTTTGTAAAATTGTCTTCAAGCTATTCAATTGATGGGGTTCGTGTGGATAACCTGTTTGATCTGGAGTATCTTCTTGAAAGTGACCTTAAAGGTCCGCTGGTGGTTGAAGTGGTTTGCAGAAGTGAAAACATACCTCTTCCTAAATGAGTTCCTTCTCGACAAATTCCTTAACAATATCATCTATTTGGTATGTCTCATCTAGGGGTGCGAAATAATATTCATCATTTTCTCTATAAATTATTCCCATTGGAATTATTGATGCCGAGGATACATTGTCACGGACAGTGGCAATTTCGCTTTTGAATACAAATGTCAATCCGTAAAGTGTTCGAAAATGATACTCCGTATCGATTTTAAAATCAAAGATATCTTCAATAAAATCCTGCACCCTTTCATCCATTTCTAACACCTTTTATCAGTTCCCTAACTTCTTTTTTTGAAATCAGTTTTATGGCGGGAGGTATCAACTTTAAAACGTTAATGTCAAGTTCGTTTATGCCTCTTGCGTCAATTTTACTTTCAGTAAAACATGGCTGGGCGCTTAAACGTGCATTTTTATGACTTGAATTTATGATGGCTATCGCTCCCCAGATATATCCTATGTATCTTGCAGTGTCTACATAGGAGTCAAGGCCTAAAATGAGCTGATTTTCAAGTTTTGTTATGCTGATGCACTTTACAAATGATTTCAAGAAGTATTTAAAGTATTTGAGGCAGGGCTTTGCCAAATCAAAAAGTTCTTTAATGTCCCTTTCACTCTCCTGTTTGTCTTTCACGTCATCTTCCCTGTCGTTTTGTGATGGGAATTCAAGAGAGTATATTTTGATTTTTTTTAAAATTAGTATTTTTAAACATCCTTTGAATTTGCTGTCTGTTTTATCATATATGAAAGCTATTTTAACTCCAATATAAAGCAGAATAATGATAAATAAGATGATTATTAAAATAATCATCCCCAGGATGTTTAACATGCAGTGATTCCTATTCGTCTATTTCTTCGCTTGTTGTAGTGTATTCAGGTTCGATGTATTCGGATTCATCGTAGTATTCTGCATTCTGGGATCCGAGTATGCTTTTTACAAGGTCTCCAATAATTAATCCTATGTCGGATATTGCTTTGTTGGTTTCTGTTCCTTTACTTAAATCAAGTACGCGTACGCCTTCAGTGTCATTTCCTTTTTTAGGAATCATTACCATTGAAATTGGTTCTACACCTGCTCCTGCTCCGGCCACATCACTGCCTTCGCCGCCCAAGATGTTTTCACCAGCTCCAAATCCTACTCCCATCTTCATAACAGGAATTAACACCTTATCTTCAGTTTCAATTGGTTTACCAATTACATTATCTACACTAATAAGTTTACGTAATTCTTCAACAGTTGTTTTAATATTGTCAGACATGGTTTCACATCCTATGTTAAGTATATAATATTATGTTTTGTTGTTTTAAAAAACTTTAGTATTTTTGCAGGCAATCATAAAAGTAATACTTTTTTTACAAATGAGACATATGTTTCAAGTGTAACTTTTACCTTAAAACTTATAACTTATTATTTTTGAGACATGCATTTCAAGTGTAACTTTTACCTTAAAACTTATAACTTATAGGGAGAGGTATATTTCAAGTGTAACTTCTCACTTATAACTTCTAATGATGTAAAAAATATATTACTTATAACTTATTAGTAGTTTCAAATCATCCAGTTATAACTTATAATTAAAATTTTAAATTAAAAAAAGAAAAAATCAGAATCATAAGTATGATTCTGTAATTGATGCTACACCAGCACCAGCATCTTCAATTGCACCTAAACCTTTTAAGGTCATTCCGATAGCTGCAAAAGTTTGAGTTAATTCTTTGTAGGAAATATTTCCCATGTGTCCGATTCTGAAAATGTTTCCTTTCAAGTGATCTTGACCACCAGCTAATTCCACACCGTATTTGTCACGGGTGGTTCCTCTGAAGTCAGCGTCAGTAACTCCTTCAGGCATTTTTACTGCAGTTACAGTTGCAGAGGATACCGCTTCGTCAGCGAATAATTCTAAGCCTAATGCTTTAACAGCTGCTACACTAGCTTTAGCAGCTTTGTGGTGACGAGCAACCCTGTTGTCAAGTCCTTCTTCCATAACCATTTTCAATGCTTCATTCATAGCGTAAGTTAAGCTAACGGATGGAGTGTATGGGGTTTCAGGTACTGCTTTGTCTCCGCTTTTTCTTGCAGCTTTTAAATCTAGGTAGAAAGTATTGGTTTCCACTTTGTCAACAGCAGCCCATGCGTCGTCGCTTAAGGTTATAGCAGCCATTCCAGGTGGTGCTGCGATACATTTCTGGGATCCTGTAAGACAGACGTCAATACCGAATTTTTCAACATTAACTTCGTCTCCTGCAAGGGAGGATACGGTATCTACGATGTATAATGCATCATAATTTTTCATTACTTTACCGATTTCTTCAATAGGTGCAGCTACTCCGGTAGAGGTTTCATTGTGGATTACACTTACTGCTTTAATATCTTCATCAGCTTCTAAAGCTTCTTCAATAGCTTCAGGAGTTACAGCAGTTCCCCATTCGACAGCTAACTCTTGTGTGTCAATTCCATGGGTTTGAGCTATTTTCATGAAACGTTCTCCGAATTTTCCACCTACTACATTTAACATTTTTTCACCAGGAGCTACAGTATTAGCAATTCCTGCTTCCATTGCAGCGGTTCCTGATCCGGTTAATAAATAAGATTTATTTGGGGTTTGGAAAACTTTACTCATTAATTCAGTAGTTTCGGTTAAAATTTCACCGTATTTTGCGCCTCTGTGGTTAACAACAGCTTTTGACATTGCATTGAGTACTCTTGGGTGTACTGTTGTTGGTCCAGGAAGCATTAATAAAATATCATTCATTAAATTCCTCCAAATTATATAAAAGATTAGCTAGTTTAAAGCTATTAATATCTATTATTTTTATACTTATTAAATATTTTTAATTTGTAAGTTTATTCAATTTCCATATTTATTAATGATATATTTTGTACACTCGTTCAAAATTTAAGATATATTTTTAAATGATGAATAATATATTATGTGTTGTATGCAATTTAGTGGAGAAGATTTGACTATCAAAAGAGTTTTTAACTATATTTTCGGACTGTATCTCATCACTTTGGGTGTGGCTTTTTCAATCAAATCCGGTTTGGGGTCTGCTCCGGTCAGTTCAATTCCATATGCTATGGATTTGATATGGGCAATGGAAATCGGATTTGCTACATTCATATTTCATGCTGTTTTAGTATTGATTGAACTTATTTTGCTTCGAAGAAATTTCAAACCCAAGCATTTCCTCCAGGTCTTCGTTGGTGTGCTCTTCGGTGCATTTACAAGCATATCAGTGTCCCTGATGGGTTTCATACCTCCGGCAGATAACTTCATAATCGCTCTTTTGATGAGTTTTTTAAGCATATTTCTGATTGCATTGGGACTGTTTTTCTACGTTCCGACAAATTTCATTCCGCTTTCAGTCGAAGGGGTTACACAGGCCATAGCAATTGTAACCCACAGGCCGTTTCCAAGAATTAAGGTTTATTTCGATATATGTGTCGTTGCAACCGCACTGATTTTAAGCTACGTATTTTTAGGACACATCGGAAGTGTGGGCATCGGAACAATTCTTGGAGCGCTGTTTATCTTAATAATGCAAGAATACCACAACTTCTGTAAGTTGTGGATGAATTGCAAGTTGGGTATACTATTTTTTTATTAACTTTTAAATAGTTTTTTTTCTTATAATGATTATTATGGGTAGTATTTTGAATAAGAATCAGCATTCAGTATACGTGTTATCTTATCATTTGGTATTGGTTATTAAATATCCGTAGAAAGGTTATTGATGAGGATATTTTTTGATTCACTTATGGTTATTTTTGAAGATATTGGTTTTAAATATGGTATTGTAGTTAAAGAAGCGGAATTGGGAGGTTGATCATATTCATATTTTATTTGAAGCCAAACCAAGTACAAATTTGGTTAAATTCATTAATTCTTATAAAAGTGCAAGTAGCAGAATAATAAAGAAACAATATCCAGTTTTAAAAAA
>NZ_SUTM01000027.1 GCF_015062935.1 Methanobrevibacter sp.
GGATTAAAAATCGTCGGAACGACGGTGCAGTAAAAAATATCCCCAAAAAAATATCTTTTTTTGGGTTTGCGAATCCCTGTCTTCTCAAAGACAGGGAAGTTCAATTTAAGACAATAATTATATAACTCCTAAAACAAAAACAATAATTGTAATACTTATTTTCAGGTGAATAATCGTGCAGATAACTGATTCTAATCAACTTTTGGATTTAGGTGAAAACGAGTTTGTCGGTGAACTTCCAGAGATGACAAACTCCCAAATCAATTTCACAGGAAAGAACAATATTCTAATTTGTGAGGAGGGGGTTCATCTGTGGAACTCCAGAATAGACTTCAACCTCGACAATTCCGTTTTATACCTTTCTCAAAGCTGCTATGACTATTCAGTTAACATTGCACTTCACAAGAACAACACCTGCTTTATCGGGAAGAACAATTTCTTCAACGGCAGGACAACTTTTGTCTTGTCAGAGGCCAAAAACATCGTTTTGGGCGACAACTGCTTCATATCATACAATGTGGTTTTCAGGACCTCAGACGGCCACTGCATCTACCATGCTGATAAAAAAGACAGACTCAACTATGCAAGAAGCATATACGTCGGCGACCATGTTTGGTTCGGCCAGAACGCAATGGTTTTCAAGGGATCAAAAATAGGTTCAGGTGCCATCATCGGAGCTGGAAGCGTGGTTTCAAACAAGACTGTCCGCTCAAACACAACCGAAGCTGGAGCGCCTTTAAGGCTGATTCATGAGGATACCTTCTGGACTCCCCATTCAAATCACGGCTGGAGCGAAGAAGAAATCGAGAAAATGTCAAAATCTGATTCGGAGCTCTTTGTCTACAGTCCTGATGAAAACACCCTTGATTTGGATGACCTTGAAAGTGACCTCAACGGCCTTGAAGACCCAGGCGATGTGGTTGAGTATCTCTGGTCAACATTTCTTCTTTCAGACAAGAACCGCTTTGCCATCAGGTAAATCTATTTATACTTTTTAATACAATATTTAGTTGTGATATTATGAGCGATAAACTTACCTGCGACGATGTCATGAGATATGAGCATCTCGCCTCAAAGGTTCCCGCATTCCTTTTGGGAAGGATGGCAAAAAGGAATTCAAACCTCGTCGGAAAATTCGAATCACAAATCAGGCCAAGATTGGCAAACATGAACGACCATCACAAACACACATTGGACGTTATTCTAAACAGCGATGTCAGTGAGATTCAGTCAGTGATGGGCGAGGTATTCGAAAAGACAGACAAAAAACAGTTCAAGATACTGGCCGACCCAAAAAATGCCGAGTTCATCGAGAGAAATCTTGATGAGATAAGAAAACTGCTTTAATTCTTTTTTTTAGTTATCAATGTAAAATTCATTCATCCTTAAGTTCATTCAAAAGAATCATGTGATGCTCCAGCTCGTCCCTGTGCTGCCTTTTTAGGACATGCAGAATCACTCCGGTAAAGAAGATGACTGTTGCAATGATGACGACGGTTGATATCACAATCAGTGTCGGGATTTTAAGGACGTAGCCTGTTGAGAAGTACTTGAATAATATCGGGAAGAAATAGATTCCGGCAATCACAAGAAGTATCAGTGAAATCGCTGTGAAAAATAAAAGTGGCCTTTCATCCCTAATCAATGCTGCAATCATCACAAGCACCTTATAGCCGTGCCTGAATGTGTTCAGCTTGGATTCGCTTCCTTCAATCCTGTCCCTGTAGTCGACCGGGATTTCATGAATCTGGAAGTTGTTTATGAGTGCAAAAACGCTCATTTCGGTTTCAATCTCAAATCCCTTGGACTGGATTGGGAATGACTTCACGAAATTGTAGTTGAACCCTCGCATTCCGGTCATGATGTCCTTCAAATCACTTTTGAAAAAGAGATTTATGAATTTTCGAACCATTCTGTTTCCTGTGTTGTGAAAGCGCCTGTCGTTTTCCTCAAAGTATGTTGATGAAAGCCTGTCGCCGATGACCATGTCTGCCTCGCCGCTTAAAATCATCCTTTCGATTTCAGGAGCGTCCTCTGCAGGGTATGTGTCGTCACCGTCAACAAGGATATAGCAGTCTGCAGTAATCTGGCGAAACATTGACCTTACGACATTCCCTTTTCCCTGTTTGTATTCATGGCGAACGATGGCTCCGGCATCCCTTGCAATCCTTTCTGTGCCGTCGGTGGAGTTGTTGTCATAGACATAGATGTCGGCATGGGGCATGACCCTTTTAAAATCAGTCACTACCTTTTCGATAGTTTTTGATTCGTTGTAGCATGGGATTAGAATGGCCGTTTTCATAATAAACACGATTTAAAAATTAACTAATATAATATATTCTTATAATCTTATTTATGTATTGTGAGAATAATGTATTGAAAAATAATCCAAAAATGATTAATAATTAACTTAAACATTACATATTTATTATAAAAAATATATATAAATTCTCATGTTCGAAGTATCAGATTGCATTTCAAAAGTCAAGACGCTGAACCGTAGGGATTTGTTAATCTTTTTAATACCGTTCATCGTATTCTCATTGTATCTTCACGTTTTTAATCCCGGAATTCTTGCATTTGATTCATACAATCAGCTGCACCAGATTGCAACCGGGCAGTTTGACAGCTGGCATCCCTTTTTCCACACATTCATTGAGATGCTGTGTCTGAAGGTTTATGCAAGCCCAGCATCGGTTGCAGCTCTCCAGATTGTCACATTTTCAGCATTCTGGATGATTATATGCAAATACAACAGGGACGACTCTCAAAAAGGAAAAAAAACATTTGCCGTACAGCTTATAATCACATTGGTAATTGCGCTGATTCCAATAAACCCCATCTTTTCACTCAATCTCCAAAAGGACATTCTCTTCAGCTATCTTCTGCTGATGCTGTGTTTCATGATGGAGGTGCTGATAGACAGAAGGGGAATTGTGGGATATCCATTTGCAATTGCTCTTTCAGTTGTTTTGGCATTCCTTGCACAGCTAAGATACAACGGTATGGTTTTGGTTTTAGTATTTTTAGTGATTCTTGCAATATGGATGTATCTGAAAAACAGGGACATCAAGATTGTGGCACTGATTCCGGCATTGACCATAGTGTTTATTCTGATTATAGCCTCATTGAACATTGCTTATGATGTTGAGGACCGCCGTGATGATGCACTTTGTCTTATGGTTGGGCATATGCTGGCTGATTATGACGTGAACAATAAGATAGACTCATCCGATGAAGTCACACTGCACAAATTTGTAGATAAAAACAACTCAAAGGAATATTACAGTGTGTTCTGGAAAGATCCCACACGTAACGATATACTGCATAAGGACGTATGGAAAAAGGACAAGGGAACATACATCAAAATGGCTATCGGATATTCCCTTAAGCATCCTGTGCATTTTATCACATATCTTCTTCATTCCGCTCCAATCGTATGGCAAATTACTTGGGATAGCGAGTGGCAGCATGCCAACGGCCAGGTATATGATACAAACAACACAGGTCACAGGGATGGCTTTTACAATAAAAGGAATAAGGTTCCTGCGGCGGATTTCGACAATGTAACTTCGCTGCATATCTCATCTCCTGAATATGGGGCATTGAACAATTGGGTTTATTTTGCAAAGGATAATCCTGTATTGTATGCACTGTTTGACAGCCCTGCATTATACATGTATCTGGCAATGATTATTCTGGCGGTGCTGTATTGGATTACAAGGGTCAAGGATTTATGGCTGATTTATCTTCCGAACCTGCTGAATATAGCAATAGTATTCGTTTCAATACCGGCTCAGCTGACCAGGTATCTCTATCCTAATCTGCTTGTCGGATATCTTCTGGTAATAATTTTGGTTGGAATTTTGATGAACAGGAAAAAGGAAGTCACATAACGATAACCTATATATTCAATTTTTAATGTAAAAAATTGCACTGTATTCAAAATCTAAATTTTTATATATTTTAAAAAATATATGATATATGGGTTGTTGGAAATATTTTCCAATCAACATTTATACTTATAAGGAGTATTAAATATGAGATGTGTTGGTACTGTTGTACGTGGTATAAGGACACCTATTATTAAAGAGAACGACGATTTGGCCACTATAGTTGTAGATTCATTAATGAATGCAAAAGAAAGCGAAGGATTTGAATTTAAAGACAAGGACGTTGTCGCAATCACTGAAGCTGTTGTTGGAATTTCAGAAGGAAATTATGTGACTGTCGATGATGTTGCAAAAGACCTGCAGGAAAAATTCCCGTCAAAAAGCATTGGAGTTGTAAACCCGATTTTAAGTAGAAACAGATTTTCAATTGTTTTAAAAGGTATTGCAAGAGGAATGGACAAGATTGTCCTTCAAACCACTTTCCCTGCCGATGAGGTCGGTAACGGAATTTTGGATGAAGAGATTTTAGCTGAAAGCGATTTCCACCTTGGAAGCGTTATTTCAGAAGATGATTATAAAGAGACTTTCGGTTCATGGATTCATCCGTTTACCGGAATCAACATGATTGACTTTTACCGTGAGCTTATTGAAAGCGAAGACTGTGAAGTTGAATTCGTATTTTCAAACGATGTCAAGACTATCCTTGACTACTCAAAAGATGTTTTAACCTGTGACATTCACACAAGGGGCAAGACTGTTGCACTTTTAAAAGACCTTGGAGCTAACGTTTACGGCCTGCATCAAATTTTAACAGAACCTGTTGACGGTTCAGGATTCAATCCGCAATACGGTCTTTTAGGTTCAAACAAGGCAACTGAAGAAAAACTCAAACTCTTCCCTAAAACCGGTGACAAACTGGTCAAAGAAGTCCAAAAAAGGCTTATTGACATTACAGGTAAACAGATTGAGGTCATGGTTTATGGTGACGGTGCATTCAAGGATCCTGTTGGAAAAATCTGGGAGCTGGCTGACCCTGTCGTTTCACCTGCACACACTGACGGTTTAATCGGTACTCCAAATGAAATTAAGCTTAAATATGTTTCTGATAACAAGTTCGCTGATTTAAGGGGTGATGAGCTTAAAGAGGCAATCAAGGAAGAAATCAGAAACAAGGACAAGGATTTGACCGGTCAGATGATTACTGAAGGTACCACTCCAAGGGTACTGACAGATTTAATCGGTTCACTCTGTGACCTGACAAGCGGTTCCGGGGACAAGGGAACTCCGGTAGTATTCATTCAGGGATACTTTGATAATTTAGCAAATGACTAAATTATCATTTCTTACTTTTTTTATCTACATCACGTTATTTTAAAATTTAACTTTAACACCATATTTAACTTATTTTAAAAGATGCCTAAATTATACTCATGTTAATGTCATCATATATCAAAAATATCAATCGTTAATGTAAGGATTAACATAGTAAATTACTGACCATTTTTCAGAGTGAAAAACATTAAATATTTTGGTAAAGAATATATTACCTGTTGGTGATGTGATGGATAAAAGGACAATATTTACAATAGTGTTTTCATCTGCAATGTTCATACTCTTTTTTGCAACATTTCTAAACTCTCCGATTCCATACGGGGATCGTTTTCATCTTGCAGACCCGAGAGAAGTCGAAGTAGGTCCTGTCAATTTCACAGTCTCATGGGAATTTCTAGAAGACGACAACCGCACCCAATGCAGCCAGACAAGCATAGCCGACCATCAGGCAGTGAAATATGAAAAGACATTTCATCAAAACGACATGCTTCTTTTGTCGATAAGCGTTTATGAGTTCAATGAAAGTTTTGAATTAAATGATTTCAATGACGGCTCATGGCAGGATAAAAGCATAAACGGCATCGACGGAATATACAAAACAACTTCAGTCCACTACGGCGCATGGAACAAGACATTTCCAAGATACCACTTTGACTATGTTAAAGATGACAAGCTGATTTCAATTGAATGCGACAAGTTAGACACTATTGAGGAAATCGTTTGCTGAATCGCTGATTTTGTTTAGCCATTTCTTAACTTTGCTATTGTTTAAATAATATGTTTATCTTATATAGTGGTATAGGAGGATTTCAATTTGGCTTTTAAAATATCAGTTGTCATGGCGGTCTACAATAAGGAAAAATATGTAAGCCAGGCAATAGAATCAATCATCAACCAGAGCCTCGGATTTGAGGAAAACATACAATTGATACTTGTTGATGATAAAAGCAGTGACAACACACTTGAAATTCTTGAAAAATACCAGAAAAAATACCCCAAAAACATCACTCTAATCAGAAATGAAATTAACAGGGGCTCTTCATATTCCCGAAATCAGGGCCTCAAACATGTCACAGGTGAATATGTCAACTTCCATGACAGTGACGATTATATGTCAAGGCACGCATTCAAGGCGGCATGTGATTTTCTAGATGAATACTACGAGGTCAACATCGCATCCATTCCGATAAAATACTTTGGAGTCAAAAGGGGAGACCATAACCTCAACTTCAAGTATGAAAAGGATCAGGTAATAAATGTAATCACAGACCCGCAGTACATTCAGCTTTCCGGTGCCTCAGCGTTTTTCAGGGCAGATTTGGTTAAAAAGTTCCAGTTCAATGAAAATCTGAGGGTTTCAGAGGATGCACTTCTAATTAACCAGATGCTTTTAAACAATCCCCTTCTGGGATTTCTCTCAAAGCATACCTATCACTACAGAAAGGACGGAACCCAGAATTCACTTATCACCTCATCAGCAAGCACTAAATCATACTTCACAACAAGAATTGACGAATACTTCCTGAAACTGATTGCATATGCAAAATCCAAGTTCAGAGAGATTCCGAAATTCATCCAGTATGTGCTGATGTATGACCTGCAGTGGATTGTGGAGATTAGAAAAATCCACACTCTTCTGGACAAGGATGAGATGAGAACTCTCTACACCAAGATTATGGAGATTCTCTCATATGTCGATGAGGATGTCATTCTCAACCAGAGGTCAATTCCGGCTGCTTTAAAGGCCCATGTAATTCTCATGAAGCGTCACGGATGGGACTATCTAAATGACAAGGCCAGCGTCATTGACAACTTCAATCTAAACACAATGTTTGTGGACAATTTCCATTTCCTAAACGACCATGAAGTCAAAATCGACGGAATCCTTACAAATTTCACCGAAGACACCCAAATCACAGCAGTTGTTGACGGGAGGGAGATTCCAACAACTCCAATGAACTATCCTCAAAGGGACAACTATTCACTGGACTTCAACTACGGATTCAATCACTGCTTCAAGGTGACCATGCCATATAAAAAGGGTACTGTAATTTCATTCAAAACTCAAAATGGTCCTTTAAACATTGAATATAATCAGACATCAAGATTAAATGAGGTTTCAGGATACAAGCTCTCAAAAAACCATATTGCAGTTGCTGAAAAAAACCGCATTGAAATAATTAATAAGTCAGTTGCATCAGCATTTAAGCTTGAGGCTAAAACACTTTTTAAAATGCTTAAAAACCGCTCCCAGGGATGGGTGACTGGAGTTTTATTAAGGGGGCTCAATATTCTTGCATATCCGTTTTACAGAAACAAGCGCATCTGGCTTTTCATGGACCTTCCGCAGGTTGCAGGAGACAACGCACTGGAACTTTTCAAATACGTAAATTCCATAGATATTAATGTAAAGCCCGCATTTGTTTTAGAGATTTCCCCGCAAAAGGAATACGATTACCTTACAGGTTCCAAATTAGACAAGATCAAGCGTCTTTTATCACTGGCTGAAAAATCAGAGCAGTTCCGGGAACTTGAAAAGATAGGAAAAGTCATTGCCTACAGGTCACTGAAGCACAGGCTCTACACAATATTTTGCGAATTCATCATCACATCACACCCCGACAACACTATAATCTACCCGTTCTGGGGTAACTACGCCCACCTTTCAGGGCTTATGAAACCCAAAACCGTTTTTCTCCAGCATGGGGTTACAAAGGACAACGTTTCAGAATGGTTAAATGAATTCGATAAACCCTTGGCAATGCTTTCAACAGTCTCAGACGCAGAAAAGGAATCATTTAAAAATCCCGACTACGGATATTCACCGGATATCATCAAAACCTTAGGTTTTCCAAGATTCGATAAGCTTGAAAACCATGACAGAAAGGAAATTGTCCTGATGCCGTCATGGAGGCGCCAGCTTGACCAGCTTTCAGCCGAGGATTTTGTAAAAACCAACTTCTACAAACACTTCAACGAGCTTTTATGCGATGAGGAAATAATAAATTTCGCAAAGCAGCACGGATATAAAGTGATTTTCAAGCCCCACAGAAACCTCCACAAGTTCGTCTCAACTTTTACAAAGCATCCCGATGTCATTTTTGATTTGAACCTGAAAAACTATACGGAAACCTTCAACAATTCCTCCCTTATTGTCACTGACTACTCTTCAATAGCTTTTGATTTTGCATATCTCAAAAAGCCTCTCATATACTATCAGTTTGACAACAACTACCACTTCAACGTCGAGGAGGCTTATTTCCAGTATGAGCGTGACGGTTTCGGACCGGTGGCAAGGTCACACGAGGATCTTAAAGCCGAAATTTTAAGAATCATCGCCAACGGCTGTCAGATGGATGAGGAATATGAAAGAAGGGTGGATGAGTTTTTCAAATACATTGACCGCAACAACTCAAAAAGGGTAGTTGAGGAAATACTCAGACTCGACACCTATTATTAAATATTTCAAAATACTAATTTTAACCATGGAATTCATGGATGTTTTACTTAAAAGAAGGTCAACTAGAAAATTCAACGGCGAAAAAATCACCAGAGATGAACTGGACAAGGTTCTGCAGGCAGGACTTCTTGCACCCTCAAGCATGAACAGAAAGCCGATAAATCTTATGGTTGTTGAGAGAAAGGAAACTTTAAAACAGCTCTCACAGGCAAAAGACCATGGGGCTGAACTTCTTGCAGATGCCGACAAGGCAATCGTTGTCATTGCAGATACCATGATAAGCGACACATGGTGTGAGGATTCATCAATCGTTTTAACTTATCTTCATCTTGCCGCAACCGATTTGAATCTTGCAAGCTGCTGGGTTCAGATTCACATGAGAAAAAAGGATGGAGTATATGCTGAGGAAGTTGTCAGGGACATTTTAAAGATTGACGAGCACTACAGAATTGCAGGCATTATGGCGCTTGGCCATTCCGATGACATTCCCGAAGCCCACACTCTCGATGACATTGACAAGGGCAAGGTTCACTTCCTTGTTTAGCATTGTTTTAACAATATAATTGTTATATTTTTGTAAAATTGCTTCTTATACGTAAAATTGTTGTAAAATTAAAGAAAAAATATTTACAGTTTTAACAAAAGAAAATTATTTAGTTAATTTACAGTTTTATGTGCTGTTTCGAAAATAATTTGGAATTTGATACAATGATATCTGAAATAAAAATTAAGAATTTAAAAAGTTTCAATGACCAGTTTGTTTCTTTAAATAATTTCAACGTTCTGATTGGGGCATGTGCATCAGGCAAATCCAATTTTATTGAAATTTTTAAATTTTTAAAGGATATCTCTATGGATTTTGAAAATGGCATTAATAAACATGGCGGTTCATTTTTAAGGAATTTCAATTTAAATTCAGGGGATGAACCCTCCTTTTTAAAAGTCGGATATGATTTTCCAGTATCAATTCCCGAATTCTGCAAATCAATTGACGGAAATATTTTTCTTAAGGTTGATTTTAATAAAATCGAATATGGATTAATGTTCAATATTGATGATGATAACCTATGTGAAATTTTAAATGAAATTGTCAAAATCGAGTTCAAGGTTTTCAATGATGAAAATGATGAGCTGTTATCAGAAAATGCATTATATTTAAGAAATCTGAAAGGTAACGTTTCCATTGATTTTGAAAAATCTGAAGAATATGTTCTTTTGGAGGCATTTATTCCACAATCTTTGTTAAATATTGTTAATAATAATTTAAAAAATGAAACTGCATTGATGATAAATTCAGCATTGGCGTCCACACCAGTTTCATGGGCGTCTTTTTTTAAAAATTTAAAGTTTTACAATTTTGATCCTAAATTTTGCAAAACAATCAATAAAATTAATGGCCATAGTGAACTTTCTGAACTGGGGGATACTTTACCTGTTGTTTTAGATAGGATTGCAGGTGATGGGGAAAATAAAAGAAAATTTTTAAACCTGTTATCCAATATTCTTCCTTATATTGATGATGTTGAAATTAAACAGATTATGGATAACCAAAGATTATTTTCACTCCTTGAATCTTATAGTGATGTTTTAATTCCAGCACCATTGGTTTCTGATGGGACAAGCAATATAATGGCATTGATTATCGCATTATACTTTGAAAAATCTAATGTTATTTTCATTGAAGAACCTGAAAGAAATATCCATCCTGCATTTTTCATAAAGATTGTAGAAATGATGAAGGAAGTTTCAGCAAATAAACAAATCATGATTACCACTCACAGCCCTGAAATTCTAAAATATTGTGAGTTAAATGATATCTATTTCATCTCAAGAGACAAACATGGTTTTTCAAATATCAGCAAACCAATTGAAAATGATATTGTCAAGCCATTCATTGAAGAATTGGGGATTGATGAAGTATTTGTGGACGATTATCTGGGGTTAGGAAATGAATAATTATAATTTTGATTTGGCTGTGAAAAGAAATGACTCATTTAAATATTTTTTAGATAGGCTGATGTAATTGTTTAGTCACTTTTACCCCTTGTAAAGTGACAATATCTTTAAATACATATTAAACTAAACTTTTATCTAGATAACGAGGGAGATTTTAAAATGCATGTTAAAGAATTACTAGATGATTTGGGATTAAGGTTGAAATTGCCACAGCACTGGTTTTCAACAGACATAAGCGATGATTTTGAAGAAGGAAAACTTGTTCAAAACGATGAGATTATCAAAATCGAAGCGCAGGGCAATGACAACAGAAAAGTAATAGTCATTGACGTTAATGACGGAATGAGTGTCGTAACAGTATTTCCCGACGGAAAGGTTATCGGCGTCAAATACCTGAACAACAAGGATGATTTCGAATACATCGGAAAGCCATCCGAACTTTATTTCTGATTTTTAAACCTTAAAACAACCACACCACTTACAACACCAACCAATGTACCTGCTAAAACGTCAAGCGGAAAGTGTGCTCCCACATACACTCTTGAAAATGCAATTGCAAGTGCAAAGACTAGGCATAATCCAAAAACCGCTTTGTTTTCACGCAGTTTCACTGCAAGAACTGTAATCACACTGAATGTGGATGAGGTGTGTCCTGATGGAAATGAATATGGTTCTGTCGGTGTTACAAGCTGGCGCACATTGTCAAGAAGAATTCCAGGTCTCGGCTCATGGACAGTCAATTTAAGCGCCGCTGCAATAACGACGGATAAAACAAGTGAGTACAAGCACAGCTTTGCAATTTCATAATACTCGTCCTTTTTGTAGTGTCTTGTAAAAAGAAACACAAGAAGTGTTGCAATGCCCACTGCCGGAAGTCCTCCGAAGTTTGTAAAAACCGGCATGACGGCGTCAAGGACGGGATTTGCAAGACCATTATTTATTAAATTGAATAGCTCAATGTTAATGTTCATGCTATCAGTTCTGTTTTCATCTCTAATAATTGTTACCCATGATAAGTGACAAAATATTTAAATATTGTTAAAATATATTCATAAATAATCAATTTAGGAGGATAATTATCATGGCTGATAAAAAATCTCCTGCAGACGGCTGGCCGGTAATCAGTGGAGATTACATTGTTGGCGATCCGGAAAGTCCGGTTGCAGTTACAACTCTTGCTTCCCACATTGAAGCGGAACTTTCAGGTGCGGCCATTGCAGGACCATGCAAAACAGAAAACCTTGGTATCGAAAAGGTTGTTGCAAATATCATATCAAATCCGAACATAAGATTCCTTATTCTGGCAGGCGCCGAGGTGCAGGGCCACATTACAGGTCAAAGTTTCAAGGCACTTCACGAAAACGGCGCTGATCCTGACAAAAAGAAAATCATCGGTGCTACAGGAGCAATTCCTTTTGTTGAAAACGTTCCTCTTGACGGAGTTGAAAGGTTTCAGCAGCAACTGGAAATCGTTGATTTAATCGATACAGAAGACATCGGTGCAATCCAGTCCAAGATCAATGAATGCGTTGAAAAGGATCCTGGTGCACTTGAAGCAGAGCCAATTATCATGGAAGTCGATGAAGAAAACGAAAAAATGGTAATTGTCGATAAAAAGAAAACTAAAAAAGACCAAAAGGCTGAAGCTTAACCGGCCTTTTTTTCACTATTTTTTTTTAACATTTTTAATTTTTGTGCATATGCACCATCTCATTTTTGTGTTTTTTCTTAGAATATGCAATGAAAAAGCAAAACTTTATATACTATCTCTATGATATATGTAGTTTGAGTGATGATAAGTTGAATTTTTTAAGAAAATTTAAAAAAAATCGTTAAGTTTATATACTATTATAACAAACTTATTATTACGACCTGTATTTTGTAGAAAAATACAATCGCATTTAGGAAGTTTATTCCTAGAATAAGTAGTCGACTAACACCACAAAATGTGGATATTGTAAAAAAATAGAGGTGATAATATGAACCAAAACCATTCAATAAACTGGAGTGACAAAGTAAAATGTCTCGACCAGACCATAAGAGACGAGATAGGCATCGAAGGAGAAAACGAAGCCAAACATATCTTGATTAAAGTCCAGACAAAATCTGCCGAACCGATCGAACCGGCATTCATCGTTGGAGAAGATGATTACTTCCTGGACCTCTTCGTCCTGTCTCCGCAAGGCCCTGGAATAACCTCAACCGCTGTTCTAAAGGAAAACATCCAAAGCATAGGAGTGATAGGTGGAGTGTCAGCAGAAAAGGTTGACCCGTCTGAAGCAAAGGAAACACCGCTTCTTGACGACGTCGATGCACTTTACCAATAGAATGCTTATTTCAGCCAGACTCATTGTTTAGGGAAGCTCACCACTTCCCCCACACTTACTTTAAAGAGGCGTAAACATGAACAAAACAAAACTGACATTTATCGCAGATGTATCAACAGGACTCTCATACAGACGATACCTTGATGACGACGGAGAGGATTTTGACGTCATACTTCAGCGGTCAATAAAAAAGGACGGTATACTCGAAGATTTCGAATCAGTCAGGCTCAATCCGAAACACCTAAGGCCACACCATTTCACCAGACCCGGAGACATCCTGATGAAAATGCCATATCCCTACGACGTTGTTTGTGTTCGCCGTGAAGGCCTGGTGGTAAGTGACAGAATAGCTATAATCCGCCTTAAAGAAAACCATCACCCGCAGTTTATAGCTCACTTGCTCACCAATGCCCATATCAAAAAACAGCTCTACGAACTTTCAAGCACCGAAAGGATGCCTCATGCATCACTAAAGCAGATCAAGGAACTCGAACTGTCACTGCCTGACTATGAAAGCCAGGTAAAGTACGCTGAGCTTCTTGACACCATCAATGAAAAAATCATAGAGGATTCAAAGGTCGTCGAATACGATAGGCGTCTCAAGGAAGGAATCCTCAACAAGCTCTGGGAGGAAAACATATGAAACCCACCTCTAAAAATTACAAGATATTAAGAAACATTCTCTCCAAAATCAGAAAGTTTTCAATAACTCCTGACATCTCCTATCTGGTAATCTACTCATTTTTGTACAAGTACTGTTCAGACCTTCTAAGAGATCATTTCCTAAGCCAGATTCAGGACAAGGCGCTAACCCTTGATGAGGCCTATGCACAGGAGCACTACAGGGAAATGTTTCGCGATGACGCATTTCACATGTTCGGATATTACATTAACAGTCCGGACTGCTTTTTCGATGAGGTCATAAACAACAAGTACTCCGAAAACTTCTTTTTGTACGAGTTTTTCACAGCATTCTCCCAGCACGTCGAATTCGTCGAAGGGTCCAACTACCAGCAGTACTTCAGATTCATATTCGACAGCGTCAGCGAGATAATCAACTTCAGCAAATACGAGTTTGAAGGGGAAAACCATCTGATGGTAAAGGAAATCATCTTCGCAATATCCAAGCTGGACATCTTTGAGGAGGAATTTCCCTTCGACAAGGTATATGACAGATTATGCCAGTCCAAGCTCATTGAGGTGGAAACCGACCCCGACTACATCACATCAATGCTTTCATGCATAGTCAAAAGCGAAAAGGACACAATCAATGACATTTACAATCCATTTTTATGCGACGCATCCTCAATCATAAACCTGAGCTCTCAAAACTACTTCATGGCAAATACCTATGCAAAAAGCCAGGACAAGATAACATACTGCTCAAACATAGTCAAGCTATTCATAAACCTCTTTGATTTGGACCACATATTCCTTGAATACGGATCCCCATTCGAATCTGCAGATGTGGGGGGAGCGTCATTTGACGTTATAACATCAAGGATTCCGCCACTTACAAGCAAAAACATCCAAAGGCTGAACCGGGCTCAAAGGATTGAAATCACCAAAAGAAACAAAAGAAAGGAACTTGAAGAGGTCCTGGCAGACAAGTTCAACATGAATCCAGAACTTCTTGAAAACGACATCGAGATGAACAACACAATTGAAAATCTCGTAAACAGAATGGATTTGGATGCAGATTCAAAAATCCAGTTTAAAGGCGAGTATGAGTCACTTAAGGACAGCGAATACCTGTTTTTAATCAATCTCATTGACTCCCTAAAAGATGACGGAATCATGGTTGTTGCAATGTCACAGAGTTTCCTGTTTAAAAACACTCTTCAAACTTTAAGAAAATATCTGACATTCGAGAAAAACTGCATCGATGCAATAATAAGCATTCCAAATGAGCTTACAAGGCCCCGCAGTTCGGAAATCATTGTGGTATTTAGAAAAAACAGATTAAGAAACGATGTCATGTTCATTGATCTGTCAACCAAATACAAGCTGGTCCGTGAAAGCTACAGGGTTCCGGGGCTTTTCAGGAAAAATCTCACACTGGATGCGGAATTCATCAGACACGTCGTTGAGATATATCATAAACGTGAAATAGTCGACAGGTTTTCAAACATTGCGGGCACAGATGAAATAGCCTCCAAGGAATTCAACCTTTCAGTATCAAGATATGTCGATACCTTTGAGGGGGAATTCGTAAAACTAGAGGATTTGAAAAATGAAAAAGAGGAAATAACCTCAAAAATCAAAAAATTAAATAAAAAAATAGATATGATGATGGATGAGTTAAATATTAGAATATAACTTCAGTTACATCATCATCTGTAACTTCTTTTTTTGCAGTTTCAGCTTCGTTTTTAAAGTATGACATGTGAAGCAGCTCATCCTTGTAGATGTATGCTGTTCCAAGGCCGTTTGAGTTTTCAAATTCAAAGGCTTCCTCGAGGCCGTTGCTTTTTTTGGCTGCATACTCGACGCTTAGAGCTTCGACAATCAGGTCTCTTGCAACGTCAGTGTCGATTGTAAATATTGAATCGTTAATGTCAGTGTCGATAAGATAGCTTTTAAGGATTTTTTCATGGTATTCATGATAAATCTGTGAGTTTAAAAAAAGCTCAAAGCCTTTTATCTCACCGTCGATGATTATTACCGCTCCGGTCTGGCCGTCCACTGCCTTGAAATTTGATATGAATTCATCCAAGTCAACCTTGAGGTTTTCATAGCTTTCAGACATTGCCTGTGTTGGGGATGAAAATGAACGTGACATTTCAAGGTCGTTAATTGAATCCCAGACTGCCTGCTGTCCGCTCATGTTGGCTCGCACTGCTTTTTCCTTTGCGGAGCGTGTCCTGTAGTTTGCCATGTATTTGGATTGTTTGAATTCGCTTTTGTATGCCCAGCGTCCATGTTCTGTACAGTTTACAGGTATCTTCTCCTCACTGTTTGGTGCAATGAGGATTGTTGCATTGACGATACGGTTCTGGTCTCCTCCGATTATTTCCTCACCGTCAACAAGAAGCAGCGGTGTAACTGCATTGTTTTTAACGATAAGTGTGTTTACGGTTGAATGTTCGCATTCCTTTACTTCGGCAAGGCCAAGCTCGAATCCCTTTTTGAGAGTAAGTATGTCAAACTTGTAGCTTGGCGGTGTTTTTATAGGGATTATTGCCATGTTCTTGTGTGCCTGATAATCCAAAAGCTCAATGTCTTCGATTGTTATCATCTAATCACCTTCAAAGCTTTTTTTAATTAAATCCAGATCTATTTTTTCCAGGTTTTCACTTAAAAAGTGAACGTCACTTTCAGGATTTTCAATTTCATCTATGAACTCTTCCGGAGTAAGCACTTGAGCAATTGCCACGGCGTTGATGATGAATTTTATTTTTGCGAAGTATTCATCGCCTATCTTGTCGTATAGTCTTCCGGCGCTCATGGTTCCCATGGCTACTGTTTTTGTACTGTTTGCTACGTAGCCTATTTTGCCGAAATGTCTCATTTCGCATGCTATTGCTTCTGCATCATACTGGTTTGATGGTTCCTTTACTAATTTGACAATTCCATTGTGTTTCAATGGCTTGTCTCCGTGTAAGCTGTTAAAGGCAGTTATTGTTATATACATTATTATCACCTTGTGTTAATATTGTGCACTCATAGTATTTAAATGTTTTCAAAGAATCTGTTGATGTTTTCCCTGTGGCCGATAAAGAGTATCAAATCATCCTCCAGGAACCTGAAATCATTGTCAACCTCAATAAAAGTGTCCTCTCCACGGACAACACCGGTAACTTTAAGACTGTTTTCCTCAAAAGGCAGATCCTCAAGATGTGTGTCCTCGCTCACCCTCAATGAGTCGATTTCAAGGTCGGTGTACTTGTGGTTCAGATAGGTTTCGATGTCATCGCTTGTAACGTTTCTGAATGCGTCGTAGTTGTCTGATCTTAAATCATTGACTGCATCGGCTATCTCGTCGCTGTTCCTGTTGTAGTAGTCCATGATTCTTGTAAACATCATGATACTTGTCTCGAACTCCTTAGGAATTACCTCATCCGCCCCTGCCTCAATGACCTCGTTTATGTTTCTAAGATAACGTGTACGAACGATAATGTGGATGTCGGGATTAAGCCTTCTTGCAGAATCAATTGTCTTGAGGGTTTCCTCGTAAGTGGAAGCTGAAATGACAATGCACTGGGCTGATGTAATGTTTAATTCCTTTAAAACGCTTTCATTTGACGCCTTTCCATAAATAATAGGAATTCCCAGAGCCTGCTGGTTTTCAACGATGACCGGATTCATGTCAACGATACGGTAGGGAATCTTAAATTCGCTGCACGCCTTGGCCATCTGCTTTCCGTTAAGGCCCATACCTACCAGAATGACATGGTCCTGGATTTCCTGAGCCTCCTCAATCTCTTCGGGAATCTGTGTAAGCTCATCATCCACCTGGAAATAGCTGATTTTTGAAAACGCCCTGACGATTTTAGGGGTAAGCTTTTCCAGAAACGGAGTTGAAGACATCGTAAGAATGCTCACGCTCAGAAATATGGAGAAAAACTCATTTGTCATAAGTCCGAATTTCATACCTTCCTTGGCAAGAACAAAGGAAAACTCCCCAATCTGGCTTAAAAGAATTGCAATGCTTATGGAAACCTTGCTCGGAAGTTTCAAAGCCATACCTGTAAGGAGTGTAGCTGAGAAGTTTATCGCCAAAATAACTACTGTTAAAACTACGATAATGCCTATGTTTGCAAGAAACAGATGCAGATTGACCATCAGCCCTATACTTATGAAAAACAGGCTCATGAAGACGTCCTGAAACGGCTGAATATAGCCCAGTGTCTGGTGTGAATATTCTGTATTTGAAATCAGAAGCCCTGCAATGAAAGCTCCAAGCTCGGGGCCGATTCCGATAAGGCTTGTTGCAAATGTGGTTCCCATACATATGAACAGTGTCAGAAGAAGGAACAGATCCCTGTTTTTGGTTTTGGCGGCATCCCTCAATGCAAGAGGAATGAACCATTTTGCACCTACAAATATAAGCACTCCAAGCCCCACGGCCTTAATGACAAGCTCCGGCAGGGTGTTTAGATGCAGTGCCTGACCTCCGAGAAGAGGGGTTATCAGGATAACTATGATTACTGCAATGTCCTGAAATATTAAAATACCAAGTGTCACCCTTCCCTGAACGGAGTGTGTGATGTGCCTTTGCTGCATTACCTTCATCACGATAGCTGTAGATGAAAATGCAACCAGAAATCCTAAAAATATCGCACTTTGAATGTTAAGACCCAGAACAAGTCCCAATGCAGATATCAGAACTGTCGTGAGAACTACCTGGAGTATACCTCCGATCAGTGCATAGCGTTTGATTGCCGAGAATTTCTCTGCCGAGAACTCCAGACCGATAATAAACAAAAGAAAAATCACTCCAAGCTCTGAAAGGCTTGAAATCATTGTGGTGTCATTGATTGCATGACCCAATACGATTCCGGTTATAAATAGGCCGATCATTGTCGGCAGCTTCAGCTTGTTGAATATCAGAAGTACGATAACGGCCGTAATCAGTATTGCGGACATGTTTTGAAGTAGTGTTATTTCCATTTTTACCTCATTATTTTTACAGTTAAAATTAGTTCCTAATTATATTTAAAGATTATGTGTCTTCTAAAGACAATTTCGGATGGTTAAAGCAATGTTTAGGTTAAAAAGAAAAAGATGATAGTAGATTTAAATTCTACTAACTTTAATTAATGATTCTACAGGAATTCCTTCAATTTCTGAAAGTCCTGCCTTATCAATAAGTACGACGACACAGGTTGGTTCACCGCCAAGGTCTTTTACAGTGTGAATGACTTCACGAGCGGTTTTTCCACTGGTAATTACGTCGTCTACAATAACAACTTTCTTGCCTTCCACAGCACCGAAGTTGATACTGATTGTACCTTCGTCTTCGCTTTCATCAGCATCTTTTCTGTGTTTGTTAGGGTGGTAAATGGCAAGGGATGTGTCGAGACCTGTCATGTCTTCCATGAATTCGGTCATTACTGTAGCGAATGGAATTCCGCTGACTGCGATTCCACAGACGACTTCCGCATCACCGTGTACAAGTGCCATGTCGCTTAAGGCACCTGAAACATAACTTAAACGTGTGGAATTTCCACCAATGCTTTTCCAGTTAATTGCAAAGTCTCCTGGAGCTTCGGTTTTAACTTCAGCTGTTTTTTGAAGTGTCAACCATCTTGCAGTGTCCATACTTACGTTAAGTTCGTCAGCAATTTCTCCGGTTGTAAATCCGTGTTGTCTAAGTTCTTGTGCTCTTTGAATCAATTTTTCTTTCACACTATCACCTTTATTCTAATTCCTCAAAACTGATTGGTTTATGTTCTTTTGAAGATCTGTTAGCAGCAATAACCATTTTAAGAGCTTTAAGTCCATCTTCACCGGTGATTTCAGGTTCTTCACCATTAACAACAGCGTTAAGGAAGGATTTCAATTCCCCTTTCAATGGTTCTTCATGTTTGATTTGAATGTCTTGGGCAAATTTACCGTATACTTCAATACTTTGCTGGATGTAATCCACGGAAATGATTCCTGCAGTACCGGTAAGCTCCAGTTCTCTACGTTTGTATGGAGTTAACCAGTTAACTTCAATGATACCTGTGGATTCATTGTCAAAGTTTACCATGATTTCTGCATGGTCTTCGAATTCGGAGTCATCAAAACTGCTGTTCATGGTTCCGTAAACCTGTGTGACTTCCTCTTCGAAAAGATAATTCATAATGTCTAAATCGTGAATAGCTAAATCTATTGAAACACCAACATCCTTGATTCTTGGTGGGAGCGGTCCTACACGTTTTGCAAATGCGGATACGATATCTCCAATAACTCCGTCATCAATAAGTTCCTTAGCCTTTTGAACTGCTGGATTGAACCTTTCCACATGACCTGTTGCAAGAAGTACTCCTGCCTCTTTTGCAGCGGCAATCATTTCTTCCGCTTCATTCAGGGTAAATGCGATAGGCTTTTCTACAAGCACGTGCTTTTTAGCCTTGATTGCTTCCATTACTACTGCATGGTGGAATGTGGTCGGTACACATACACTGACAGCTTCAATTTCCGGATTTTTGAGTAGTTCGCAATAATCCGTATATCCTTTGGCGCCATATTTTTTCTCTATTTTCTTAAGTGCTCTTTCACTAACGTCAGAAACGGCTACTAGTTCCGCTTCTTCCATTTTGTGGTATACACGGACGTGGTTTTCACCCATCGCTCCTACTCCGATAACTCCTACTTTAACAGTTTTCACTACAATTCCTCCGTTTATACGTAATCAGCGAAAAGCTCTCCAATACGCCTGCCAAGTTCAAGCGCATCCCTTATTGAACCTTTCTCAGTTTGCTCTTTAAGGATCTCTCCTTGTTTAGTTAATAAGATTGAATAAATATTAAATTCTTTATCGTTCATACGTGCTATTGCTCCAATCGGCCATTGACAGCCGACTCCAAGCTCTTCAAGCACTTTCTTTTCTGCAAGTACTTCTTGCATTGAAACATAATCATTTAATTTTTCAATAGTCCTGTTGAATTCACAGTCCTTACGGGTAATTATTGCCAGTGCGCCCTGACCTGCAGGTGGTGTGAAATAATCTAGAGGGAATACATTCTTAATGTATTTGGTCAGATTCAACCTTTTAAGCCCTGCTTCGGCCATAATGGTTCCGTCCAAATCACTGTTGAGGGCCTTGTCTATTCTGGTTTCTATATTGCCCCGGATAGGTTTAAGTTCAAAATCCTTTTCATAGTGATTGATAAAAGCTTCCCTTCTAAGGCTGCTTGTTCCGATTTTGGATCCGGCTTCCAGCTCATCCCATGACTTGTGTGAAATGAGGACTTCATGTGGAGATTCACGTTTTGGAACAGCAACGATTTTCAAATCTTCGTCAAGTTCAGTTGGCAGGTCCTTAAAACTGTGTACGGTAAAGTCGACTTCCTCCTCCAAAAGCGCAACGTCAAGTTCCTTGGTAAAAAGACCTTTTGAATCCATATTGTACAGTTGTGAAGAAGTGATTTTATCTCCTTTTGTTTTAATAACTTCAACATCAATTTTCTCGCCTGTAATCCTAGATAAGTCCTTACAGACTTGTGTAGTTTGAGCAAGAGCCAATTGACTTCCACGTGTTCCTACAATCATTATTTAAATCTCCGAATTTTTCTTTTCTAGAAAAATTAATTTTTACTAGAATATAAGATATACTTATAACTAGTCCTACATTGTTAATTTTTATTGTTATTTATTATTAAATGTTTCAATTTTTAGTGAAAAAATAGTTTCAAATTACCTTTGGGAAAGCTTACGGTAATCGGAACGATATATGAAAAGAAGATTCTTTCTGTTGTTTTTGGCCATATCAAAAATATCCGAGTATTCTTTCATTACTTTAACATTTTTAGACATTTTTGAAGCTATTGACAAACCCACGTCTCCTGTGAGTATCAAATCACAATCCAATGAGTCCAGGTAGTGGCTAACCTTGTCCTCATCAATTTCTTCACAGGTAATTCCGTAATCTCCTCCAACTGCAATGTAATATGTGTCCAAATCATCAATCATCTTTATTGACTGTTTTATGGCGTCGGTGTTTATGCCCGGATTGATCTCTTCGATTATAATAAATTCTCCGTTACTTCTTTTATTGGTCCTTCCAGTAATTCCATTATAATTGGCCAATCCGTTAATGATCTTTTCTTCTTTAATTTCAAGCATCAGTGCTGTTAAAATGACTCCAAGAACGTTTGAAACATGATGGGAACCTGGTGCAAATGTTTTAACCGTTAATGTACCTGATAAATTTTTGCCGGAAATGGTGGTCACATCACGGTATTCTACGGTGATTTCGCTTTTGTCAAGTGAGTATGAAACGCTTTTAGCATAAAGATTTGCTGCGTTGTCCGTAAGTGAAAATGTGTTGATTTTAGGGTGAACAACATCTGAGTAATATTTATCGAAGCTTTCCTTTTCACATGCCACTGCAGGACATCTGAAAACCTGTCTTTTTGCTTCGCTGGCCGAACTTCTGTTTTTTGCAATAGGATAGTTTTCACAGATATTGGTCAAAAGACCTACGTCGCCTATTCCGCTGACTCCAAGTGATGATTCAAAGATTGCTGATGAGTATTTCCTCAGGTTTTCACTCTCAGCAGTTCCTTCGGCAATTTCACATACGGGATTTGCAATCTTGTATGCAAGGTCAACGGTCTCCTTTATATTTGCAGGTGTTATTGATATGTTCTTTTTAAGGACAATTTCCCTTCCGTTTTCATAAAGAAGAGCTCCCAAACTGGATAATATAAGGGGATTTTTGTCAAAAAGAATTTCCTTAAGCATGAAAGCGCAGCTTGTCTTTCCCTTGACTCCGGTGATTTCAACAACGGGAATGTCACATCCCCACTCTCCCAGGATTTCACGGATTGCCTCATGGTGGGTTATGAATGTGTAGTCAAGGTCAGGATTGTTTTCTGAAATCTCTTCATGTGTAAGGGGAAGATGAACCGGATAGATTACCTTCATCCGGCCGTTAAAGTTTTCCAAATCACCCAAATCATCTAAAAGCTCAACTCCATATGCCTCAAGCATCCTGCGGTCTTCATCATTTAAGGTATTGTAGATGTCATATGCAAGGACATTTTCGCCTTTCTTTTTAAGGCTTACAGATATTTTAACTCCGCCGTGGGTTAAATCAACTACGAGATTATTCATTCATGCACCCATTTGAGCTGCTGAGGCCGCCTGCATTGAGCTTGTCCTTGACCTTTTTGTAGAAGTATTTGGTTGATGTTCTGATAAAGTAAGCGTCCTTGTCTGATTTTTTGAATTTGATTTCTTCCTCGTATTCTGCTTCCTCATTGCGCTGACCGTCCATAACGAATACTGCAGTTTTTCCCTTTTTAAGCAGTTTAACTGTAATTTCACTGTTGTCGGATACGATAAACGGTCTTGCTCCAAGCTTATATGGACAAATCGGGATGATGAGAAATCCTCCGACCTTAGGATCCATGATAGGTCCTCCGGCAGACATTGCATATGCTGTAGAACCGCTCGGTGTTGAAATGATAAGTCCGTCAGCCCTAACCTCGTCGATGGTTTCTCCGTCCACCTTGATTTCAAAGTGCTGCATTTTTGCAGGCTTGTTGGTCATTATGACAACTTCGTTGATTGCGCTGTAATAGTTGTTTTCGTGTGATACCACAAGCTTGCTTCTTTTTTCCTTGTAGTATTCGCCTCTGAGGATTTCATCCAGTGCTGTGAAGGTGTCTTTTACTTCGGTGTCTGTTAAAAATCCGACTGTACCCATGTTGATTCCGAATACAGGAATGTTATGTTTCATTTTTGAGTGTGCACGAAGCAGTGTTCCGTCTCCGCCTAAAATGACGGCCATGTCGCAGTCAAAGTCATATGTGTTGCATGAAATGGCGTCATAGTTGATTTTGAAGTTGATGTTTGTAAACTCGTCGGCAATTTCAGGATATTTCTTCTGGGCCTTTTCAATTATTGAGTCAATTTCAGGGTTTTCTGTAAGTTCAATAATCTTTCTGGAAAGTCTTTTTTCGACAATGACTTCACGTCCGTTGCTTAAAAGATAGTCAATCAGCTTTGCAGCAAAGAGTACCGGTATATCCTGGTCAATCCTTCCCACAATACCTATCCTTCCGATGACATCACTTTCATTGTCGTTTAAAATATCAATCATCTGCTTGTGAAGCACAGGAGTATTTGCCGCAACAACAATTGTCTTTTCATAGATGCTTAATGTGTTGGTCAGCTTTTCACCGTATTTGTCTGTGATGATTCCTCCGGCCTCCTCTAAAATCAGCTTTGCGGCTGCAATGTCTATGATTCGGCTTCCTCTGAGGTCGATAAATGCATCGTAACGGCCGCTTGCAACGTATGAAAGCTCAAGAACAACGCTTCCGAGAACTCTCATCCTTCTTGCATTGTCGACAAGCTTTGATGCGACTGATGTTCCGGTCTTGGTAAATCCTCCGAGGGTCATGTTGCTTATTCTAACCTCACTGCTCGGGTGGACTTTCTCATTGTTTAACCAGCATCCCTTTCCCTTTTCGGCTTCAAAGAAGTTACCGTTGGCCAGGTTGCTTATGAATGCAAGTTCAACATCATTCAATGTCGCCACCCTGCCGTCAGGAACATTTGCGACAGCTATTGAAATTGCAAATGCAGGGATTTCCTTGATTGCATTGCTGGTACCGTCAATAGGGTCGACCAAAAAGATAAATTTCGGCTTTTCCTCTTCGGAAATGTCGTCACGTCTAAGCTCATGGGTGAGTGTGATGCTTCTTTTGGTTCCTTTACCAAGTTTCAACTCTCCGATTTCCTCACTGACAATATATGAATATACAGGTGCTTCCTTTAAAATCTGAACAACTTTTTCTTCTGAAATAACGTCGATCAGGGAGGTTGGTGTTCCGTCAGCTCCCATCTTGACTTTCTCGCCTGATTCAGGTTTTCCGAAATAGGGCCTGGTTGCCCTGCTCACTTCTCTTATGATGTCATATGCCAGGTCTGTTGCCATCTTTTTATCTTTGGCGTCCATGTTATCACACTTATTTTTGAATAATATCATCGCGCATATATACTACGCTTGAAACTACTGATGCAATGTCTTTTACTGTGGTTGTTGATGGCTCTACAATCATTTCCTTGATTTCGACTCCACGCTTGTCCATCATGTAGTTTACCATGAACTTGGCTTCGTCAATGAGCTCATCGGGATTTTTGTTGGTTCCTGTTGTCTCTACAACGCAGCCCAGTTCCTCTCCAATGGCCACTGCGACTACGGCGGTGATAACGTCTCCAGGATTGTGTGAAGTGACTGATGATAAAACACAGTTCACCATGCTGCCCGGCTTAAGTTCAGGCAAATCAACAATCTCTGCGTTACCTGCAAGCATGCTTGATACCTTAATAAGGTTCACGTCACCTATTCCGGCTTTGCTTAAAGCATTATCAAAAGCATTTAACCTTGTAGGACCTTCATCTTTTCCACTAACAATTGCTATTTTCATGATTATTATATTTGACTGAATAAGGTTAAAAATTTTTAGTAATTTTTTTTATTTGATATGTTTTCAAATTCATTTAGAAACATTGAAATAAGCGAATACTTTATATAAAATAGAAAATATAGTTTATATTAATCTAATAATAATGCTTATTATAAGATTAAAAACCGGTTTTTAATTATGGAGGAAAATGAATGTCAACAAAAGTTGTAGAAATTAAAACATTAAAAGTTGGAAAATACGTCGTTTTAGGCGGAGAAGCTTGTAAAATTATCAGTTATACTACCTCATCTCCAGGTAAACACGGAGCAGCAAAAGCTAGAATCGAAGCTGTAGGTGTCTTTGACAACCAAAAAAGAAGTCTCGTAAAACCTGTAGATAACAAAGTAGATATTCCTATCATTGACAAAAGATTAGGACAAGTTATTTCAATCCAAGGTGACACTGTTCAATTAATGGATATGGAAAACTACGACACCCTCGACTTACCAATGCCTGAAGACTTAAAAGACTCTATCGTTGAAGGTATTGAAGTTGAATACATTGTCGCTTTAGGAAACATGAAAATAATGAGAACTAGAGGATCTAACTAGATTCCTTTTCTCTTATTTATTTTCCTTTTGAGAGATAATATTATGCTTTTAAATACTTATGAACCATGGAAATTTGCATTCTCTCAAGAAATTGAGGATATAAAGGAAAATTCATTTGGATTAATCGGAGTTCCATTTGACAGCACTACTTCTTACCACTCCGGTGCACGTTTAGGACCAATTGTTGTTCGTGAAGCTTCATTTGGTTTTGAAAAATACAATACTATTTTTAACAAAGATTTAACAGCTGCTTTTTATGATTTCGGTGACGTTAATGTTGTTCCGGGAAACTGCGAGGCTACATGCGCAATCGTAGAGGATAGCGTAAATGAAATTCTTGACTTGAATCTCAAGCCGATAATAATCGGGGGAGAGCATTCAGCTTCAATCGGAGCCATCAAGGCATTGACTGACAGACATGAAAAGCTCACCGTAATACATCTGGATGCCCACAGGGACCTTGCATTTGAATTTATAGGTGAAAAATATTCCCATGCAACAGTAATGAGAAGGGCTCATGAAATGGGTGCGGATCTTGTCCAGATCGGAATAAGGTCATCTTCCAAAGAGGAAGAGGAATTCGTAAAGTCAACATATAATATTCAGACATTCAAGAACAAGGATGCCCACAAGCACATGGATGCAATAGAGTATTACCTCATAAACATTGACGGACCTATCTATATCTCAATAGATATGGATGTAATTGACCCGGCTGTTGCGCCTAATGTTGGAAACCCTACTCCGGGAGGTTTGTTTGTCCATGATGTTGAAAATATCCTGAAAACATTATGCCACAAGAATATTGTTGGTCTTGATGTCGTTGAAACAGCTACAGACAGGCTTGGCGATGTTACTGCAGTCGTTGCGGCAAAAATAATCTATGACTTTTTAACACTGATTGAATAGTTCTTTTTTTTTTAAATTCATGTGGTCTTTTTATTTCATTTAAAAATTGTTCTATATGTGTCGATTTATTAGATACTTTGCGAACGATTGTTTATGTGGCAGATTTTGTTTTTAAACGGATATTGTGCTAAAAAACATTCAAAAGCATAGCTATTTTTAAATTTAGGTATAACTAAATATAACTGCTTATTTTAGGTAAAACAAAGATAAAATCAGTTAATTTTATATATAACTTTCTTTACAATTAGTATTAGGAATTAAAATCATAGTGATTTTAACAATATATTTTGTCGCCATTTTTTTCCTAAGGGAATAATCTATCTCTGGGCTTTTAGGTTATTCTCTCCGGATAGATTAAAACACACTTTTTTTTAAAATCAGTCTTTGTAATTCTTTTCAACCTTATCAAGGTAATATTTTCCCTTGGTAGAATAATCGAAAGCTAAAAAGATTGGGGTATAAAATAGAAAAATTAATTTTAATCCTTAAAATTAAAAAAAGTCAAATTAAAGCCTATTGCAGAGAAATTATCCCTACAATACTAACACTGACATTAATTAAAAAATTCTTTTTAGTCTTTTTGAGGTTATAATAAAATAACTCTCTATACTAATAAAATAAATCCTGAGAAAAGAAATTCTTTGAAAGGATTTTTAAATTAGTAAAAGATAGAATTCAATGCCTACAACATGACATTCATGTTTGAACAGGTAGACATTGAAACACATCAAATTAAAGTTTAGAATTTATATATCCGAATATGGATTTAAACTCTATTGAATATTATGAAATAGATTGTATTTGAACAACCTCGCCTTGAAGAAGGCGAGGATTCCTAGAGTTTTGTTTTTATTACTCAATCGTTTATTGAGTGCT
>NZ_SUTM01000028.1:0-5521 GCF_015062935.1 Methanobrevibacter sp.
GGAAAATTAGAAAAGAAAAAAATTATGCTCCAAAAAATTAAGTTTGATCCAAATCACTTAAGTTTTTGAAAGAGCCTAAAAATGGCTAAACAGAAAAATCGCTATTCTGCTTTTGACTCGATGTCAGTTGATTCGAGTTTCATGATGACTGGCCTTAAGCCGTCATTGCAGGATACGATTGCAACGCCAGGAGTCTTAATCCAGTCTGAATAGTACCAGATATCCTGCGCCCCGTGTGCCAGTGCAAAAACGTACTGATAGATTGCCTTCCATGCCTCATCGCAGAACCCGTCTGGTTTTGCATAATCTGCATAGTATACTTCTCCTTCGCTCATCAAAGGACATGTTGAAAGGCCTTCAACGCCGTATTCCTTTGCCAAGTCTTCCTGCAAAGTTGTTTTTAGGATTGTAATTTTTACCTTTTTCATAATAGAAAATTTGTTTTAATCAATGATAATGTTGATGGTAAGGAAAAAATAAAAAAAGTAGCAGGTGAAAATCACCTACTTTTGATTAATATCCAACAAAGTGACCCGCATCGTCAAATCCAGGTTCATCCAGATCCATATAACCGTTACTGCCGACATGGTAGTTTACTGCACCGTACTTATTGTACATGTACTGGTCTACTTCAGCCTGGCTGTACATCGGTGTTCCGTCTGACTTGTATGCGTAAGCGGACTGTGAAGATGAGGATGAGGATGATGAGGAAGATGAATCTGACTCCTCAGCCTGTTCCTTTATTGTTATTTTTTTAGTGGCATTGCAGCCTTTATGCTGGTCGTCTCCACCGTAAACTACAGTTATTGTGTATTTTCCGGCATCCTTGTCAAGCTTTAATTTTCCAACACCATTACCATTGGTTTCAACTGAATGATAATCGCTTGACTTGTCCTTGTCAGTAACTGTAACGTTTACTTTCTGATTGGATATAGGGTTTCCATTTGCATCTGTCAGTTCAATTTGAATGGAGCCCCCTTCTTTTATTGTTGCATTACCTTTGAATTTTAAGCTTGTATCTTTTTTTGCGAAATTTGGCATCATGACTGCGACCATGCCCACAAGAAGGGCTGCGATAATAACAATCAAAGCCAAAATAATTATCTGATTTTTCTCCATTTCATATCACCTTATTTACATAATACTATTAGTTTGAACATGCTTTTAATAATTGCTATACCCAACATATGCATTTTAGGAAAATGATGATTTGGAATTTATACATGTAAGGCAAACATGTGAAAAACAGATTTTTAAATTATCAGATGAAAATAATTGAAATTTCAACAGATTAAATTAATGGTTTTTTGTAAGGTATGGTGAATAATTAAGTCTGAAAATAAAAAAAAGATAGAAGTGAATTGGACACTTCTATTTGATTTTTAATTTTACGGATTTGCTTGCAGATTGGTAGCTTACATCACCTGCAAATGAAACCTTAGCTGTGAAAGTGCCTTTCTTTTTCAAGTTGGTAATCTTGAAGGTAGCCTGGCCTTTAGCATTGGTTTTTGCATTGAATATTTTGCCATTTACATCCAAAGTTAATTTTTTACCTGCAGCCAAGTATGTTTTTCCATCTATGGAAGCTCCTTTGATAGTTTTTAAGGTTACTGTGTATTTTTTGGTTTTTACAGTAGCTTTAAATGTTTTTGCACTTGCAGATATTGATGTAGTTTTCTTTTCAATGGTTACTTTGTGTACAGCCATGGAAGCGGTGTAATCGTTATCACCCAGGAACACTATTACAAATGTGTATAAACCTGCATTTTTCAGGTTAATCTGAACACTCGCATAACCGTTTGCATCAGTTGTTCTGTATACTGTTACACCGTTATAACCAATGTAAATATCTCTATTTGCAACTGGTTTATCATTCACATCCTTAAGTTGGAAAGTGAAGTTTTCACCACGTTCGCCCTCATAGTAATCACAAGAGTATTGTGAGAAGTCCTCAGCCTTGATGAGAGTAGCTGTTTTTACAGGAGCCATGTTTTCAAATTTAAGAGTGGTATTGACAGCAAGATATTTGTCATCACCGGCATAATCAATACTTATTACAACTCCATAATCTCCAACAACACTGAATGAACCATCACTACCTGTTACAACAGATTTTGAAACACCTTTTACAGAATATGAAACATTTGCCCCTGAGATGACATTTCCATCAGCATCTTTCAATACCAATGTAACGATTTTATCGTTTACAGTAATGTCAGCAAATTCTGTAGCAACTTTTTCAGGTTCTGCTTCAACACTAAATCTGGAGGCAGAATGAGCAGGTGCATGTGTTTCATCACCATCATATACGACAACTACACTGTGGTCACCGGCTGTTGCTTCAACAGGAACAGATGCCCTTCCGTTTTCATCCAATGCAACTATATTTTCCTTACCGTCAATGATTACGCTAACATTTCCGGTTGCTCCAGGAATGTCAACAGTAACATTTGCGTCTTCACCCGCTTTGATTTGAGGTATTTCAATGTTTACTTTTGAATCCTCTTTGGCTTTGACAACAACAGTTGAATTTTCAGCTTCGGCTGCGTTATATATGTCGCTTCCAAGATATGTTGCAGACACTTCATATGTTCCAGGAGCATCTAAAGTGATGCTTGCGGATTTGGATTTAGCAAGATCAATTGCAGCTTCCTTGTCTCCAACTTTGACAATAACAATACCTTCATCAAGGTCTGTGTTGACTGTTACTGTGATTGGTTGGCCCTCGCTAACGTTTGTAACTGAAACATCAATTTCTGCATCAAGTTTGGTTACTTCAAATGTTTTAGTGTCATTGGAAGCTAAATGAGTGTATGTTTCATCCACGCTTGCTGTTACTGTGTGTTCACCTGCAGTAGCTTTAACGGTTACTTTACCGTCTTTTACTTGCTGTTTTACACCGTCAATGTAAACTGTAATGTCTGCACCGTCATATGATGAAACTTCAATTGTTGCATCCTGACCTGCTTTTACGTTTTGAGGTACTGTGATTGATACTTTTGAGGTTTGTTTTTCAACAGCAATTACTTCAATTGCATCAAATCCGTTGTATCTGTCGTCTTCATATTTTACAGCTTCGATAGTATGGCTTCCTGCTGAAATGTTTCTTATTGTGATGAATCCGTCTTCAACATCATACAGTACTCCGTCGACTGTGACTGTGATGTCATCACTGTCTGAGATGATTTCAACTTCCACGTCATCGCCTGCATAGATTTCGTCCAGCTGAACTTCAATAGATATTTCAACATCACGTTTTACTACGTCAATGAATATTACATCGGAAGTTGCTGCACTATACTGGTAGGTTTCAGGACTTACAACCTGAACAGCATGAGAACCAGCGGAAATATTTCTAATAGTTAAAACACCATCAACAGCATCATAATTAACACCATCAACACTGACAACCAAACCTGCATCACTGTTAGAAGTAATCACAACATCAACATCACTGCCAGCAAAAACAATACCCTGAGGAACATCCACACTAAGCTCAGTGTCCTTTTTAACTGCGTTAATGATTATTACATCACCGGTTGCTGCACTATACTGGTAGGTTTCAGGACTTACAACCTGAACAGCATGAGAACCAGCGGAAATATTTCTAATAGTTAAAACACCATCAACAGCATCATAATTAACACCATCAACACTGACAACCAAACCTGCATCACTGTTAGAAGTAATCACAACATCAACATCACTGCCAGCAAAAACAATACCCTGAGGAACATCCACACTAAGCTCAGTATCCTTTTTGACTGCATCAATCATTGTGGAGTTAGTGATTTGTTTATATTCACCGGTTTCAGGACTTACAACGTCAATTTTGTGTAATCCTGCGGAAATGTTTGTGATAGTCAATACGCCTTCATTGAGTTCATATATTTTACCGTCAACACTGACAACCAAATCGGCGTCGCTGTCACTGGTGATTAAAACTTCAACATCATCTCCAGCATAAATGTCTGTTTGTAACGGCATGATTGTGAGTTCTGAATCTTTTTTAACTACATTGATTAGTGTTGAATTGCTTGCCTGTTTATATTCTGCGGTCTGAGGACTTGTTACCTGAATGAGATGTGATCCTTCAGAAATATTTTTGATTGTAAGCAAGTTTCCTGTAAGTTCATATTTTTTACCGTCAACTGTAACAGTCAAATCAGCACCGCTATCAGATGTGATTGTGACCTCAGCATCATCACCTGCATAAATTACTGATTGAACAGGATTTATGCTGATAGTTGCTGAATTTCTGTCAGGCACTTCCATAGTTACTGTATTGGATTCAGCTTCATTGAACTTATCGTCACCTAAATATTTTGCTGTAATTTCATATTTTCCAGGTTCATGTAAAACAACATCCAGTGATTTGGTATTGGTATCGGATAAGTTGATTGAATAATCTGTGCCACCTACATTGAACACTACAATTCCTGTAGCATTATCAGCAATGTCAACTGTTACTGTTGATGCTTTGCCGACCATTTCAGGGATTGCGGATATGGAAATGTCCAAATCGGATTTGGTTACTGTAAATGTTAGGTTTGCACTGGATGCAAGGTATTCATCACTTTCCTCTACGCTTGCAACGATAGTATGTGTTCCTGAAGCAATATCAGCTATTGAAGTGGTTTCAACACCATCAACATAGACAATTATATTAGCTCCAGGGTATGCACTTACTTCCACATTTACGAGTTCACCAGCTTTTACACCACTGATTGGAGTTATTATGACTTCAGATGATTTTTTAACAACTTCGAATGTTTTTACAATTTCATCAGCATAATAATCCTCATTTCCTGCTGCAACAATAGTAATGTTGTGTAATCCTGCAGTCATGTTTGCAATTGTTAGTTTATCATGAACTATAGGCTCTTGTTTACCGTCAATGTATGCAACTATATCAGTATCGGCAGTTACTGTAAATGTATGAATATCTCCGACATTAATTTGTGATGGAATTTCTGAAATGTTAATGTTTGCTGAAGCCTTATCAGCTATTTTGATAGTGGATTCATTAACATGGGCATTGTACTTATCATCACCGAGATATCTGACAGAGATTTTATAATCATCAGCACTGTTGAATGTTACCTCGATAGGTTTGAGGTCTGAAGCGTCAAGCACATAATCTGTACCGTCAACTGTGACGACAACACTTCCTGTTGCGCCTTCAGTTATGTTAACTGTAATTGTTGATTTTTCACCTACTTTTTTAGGAGTGCTTTCAATACTGATTTCAACATCGTTTTTAGCCACATTATAATTGATTACATCAAAGACAGCTTTATTGTCTTTAGTCTCATTAGCAACAATAACAACAGTATGCTCACCAGCAGTAACAGGAAGAGTTACATTTCCATTTTCATCAGGAGTCTGTTTAACACCATCAACATAAACATCCACATCTCCAGGAACATGGACAGCCACTTCATCTCCAACTTTAACATCATCCAAAGAAGGAACAATTATATCGCCTCTGGCTTCCTTCTCACTAACTACAATAGTTGAA
>NZ_SUTM01000028.1:5531-24575 GCF_015062935.1 Methanobrevibacter sp.
CTCCAACTTTAACATCATCCAAAGAAGGAACAATTATATCGCCTCTGGCTTCCTTCTCACTAACTACAATAGTTGAAGCTACAGCATCTTTTGCATTGTAATTATCATCACCTAAATACTTAGCAGACAATGTAGCATTACCGACAGAAGGCATGACAACATCTAACTGAGTAATTTCAGAATTAATATCAATGGAATACTCAGTACCATTAACATTAACAACAACAATACCAGTAGCCCCTTCAGTTATTATAACAGTGATTATTGAGTTCTCACCAACTTTTGAAGGAGTACCACTTACACTAATATCAACATCCTTTTTAGCCACATTATAATTGATTACATCAAAGACAGCTTTATTGTCTTTAGTCTCATTAGCAACAATAACAACAGTATGCTCACCAGCAGTAACAGGAAGAGTTACATTTCCATTTTCATCAGGAGTCTGTTTAACACCATCAACATAAACATCCACATCTCCAGGAACATGGACAGCCACTTCATCTCCAACTTTAACATCATCCAAAGAAGGAACAATTATATCGCCTCTGGCTTCCTTCTCACTAACTACAATAGTTGAATCCTCAGAATCCTTAACATTATAGTATTCATTACCCAAGTATCTAGCAGACAATGAAGCAGTACCGACAGAAGGCATGACAACATCTAACTGAGTAGTTTCAGAATTAATATCAATGGAATACTCAGTACCATTAACATTAACAATAACGATTCCGGTAGCACCAGGAGTAATCTCAACAGTGATTGTTGATTTTTCACCAACCAAAGCAGGAGTACCGCTCACGCTAAGGTCAGCATCGCTTTTTACAACTGTGAAAGTGTAATTTGCACTTGAAGCGAGATATTCATCTGTTTCAGCAACGCTTGCAACAACTGTATGTGTTCCTGCAGAAATGTCATCCATTGCATCTGTTTTAACACCATCAATGTAGACAATGATGTTAGCTCCAGGATATGCTTTTGCATCCACATATACGATTTGACCAGCTTTAACACCAATGATTGGATCTATTGTGATTTCAGACACTTTTTTAGCCACATTGTAGAATGCTGTGACATTGTCTTCGCCGTATTTGGAGTCTGCATCAGGAATGTATTTTACAGTTACATTGTTAATTCCGGCAGGTCCAGGAGTTAAAGTAATCTTATCACCAATTTCATATTCCTGGCCGTTGATTTCAATTTTACCTGTTGCATCACTAGGCAGTTTAACAGTAACGTTAGTGTCCTGGCCAACAAAGGTGTCATTTACCACTACTGTGAAATTGAGTTTGCCAACATTCAGTGGACTGACTGTAAATTCTTTTGTGATTGTTTTTACATCGTATTTATCATTACCGTAATATTTTGCAGTAACATTGTATGTTCCAACTTCAAGTTTGAGAGGAACAACATATTTGATTGAAGTAATGTTTTCAGATTTTAAAACATCTTTTCCCTGAGATACTGATACATTGATTTTTCCTGTTGCATCTGAAGGAAGTATGATATATGCTATTGCATCATCGCCGACAGTGATATTGGCAACGTCAACTGTAAAGTCGAAATCGTCTACAGGATTGACAGTTAATGTTTCTTCACCTGTTTCAATGCCGTTGTATTTATCGTCACCAAGATATTTGGCTGAGATTGTTGCAGGTCCCTTAGGCAAGTCGGATAATGTTAATGTTGCAACACCATCTTCAACTGTCACATTTGTATCGACGCCGTTTACAGTGAATGTTACTATTCCTCTTCCAGGTACTTTAACTGTTACTGTAGCAGTTTCATCTGTTCTGATTTCACCAGGATTGACAACAAATTCTTCAATTTCTGATGCAATCTTGTCTACTGTGTATGTGTCATCAGCGGTTGAATTGAGGTATTTGGCATTTTCAGCATATACTGCAGTTACTTTATACTCTCCACCTGCAACATCATTCAATTGCAATGTGGATTTGTTTTCTGAGATTTTTCTTGAGTATTCTTTTCCGTTTACAATGAATGTCACATTTCCTGTTGCGTTGATGTTTGCAATGATTGTTACTGGATTTGCAGTGGTTGAATTTGTAATTTCCAATGTGATTTCTGTTTTGACTTTATAAACATTGTATAATGCTACAAGTTCACGTGGAGCATATTTTGAGTCTGCATCAGAAACGTATTTTACAGTGACGTTGTTTGTGCCTACAATATTTGAGGAAGGCAGTTCAATTACTGTTACAGGTTCTGTGATTACAACTTCAATATCTCCGATTACGATCTTACCTGTTGCACCTGCAGGCAATGTTACTGTTGCATTGGTTTTGTTGTCAACGACTGTATCTTTTACATCTGCTGCAAATTCATATTCATAAATCGGACGCACTTCAAGGTCGTATTTAAGGGTGGATGAATTGTATCTTCCGTGACCTTCATAAAATGCTGTTATATTGTATTGTCCGACTTTCAAATCAGCAAATGAAGTTTTGTTCATTCTGGTATCCATAGTGAGGGTAACTGTCTTAATAATTTCAGATTCCTGAGTTATGGTTACTGTCACATCACCCTGTGCATCTGTTCCCATAGTGACGTATACGATTTCGGCTTCGCCAACAGTGATGTTTCTGTAGTCCATTTCAAGTTTTGGAGATTCCTTATGGACAAATATTTTGGTAGTGTTTGAAACCTTATAGTGGTTTGAATCAGGAGTTGAGGTTACGTTTAATGTGTATTGGCCTTCTTCCAATCCGGAAATGGTTATTACATCACCTGTAAGTCCTATAAAAGCTTCAGGATGGTCAACAACACTGATGTTTACCAAATCAACTGTACAGCCGTCAAGTATTAATGTGGTTGAACCTTCTTCACTGTAGAAAAGATGGACTTCATTTGAGAATTTGACTGATGAGTTGACCATATTCACTTTAACGTTAGCGGTTGTGTAAACTGAAGTGTGGTTTTCATCAGGAGTTGTAGTGACTTTTAATGTGTATGTGCCGACATCAAGATTTCTGACTGTGATAACATTATTATCAATACTGATTCCCGCAGTAGTTACAGGATTGCTGTTTTTATCCAATACGGAGATATTTTTCAAATCAACAGTACAATATTTCAATGTTAATGTAGTTGTGTTTGATTTTGCGAAGTCAAATTCCAGATTCTCATTTGATAATTTGATTTCAGATGCAATTTTATTTACTTTAACCTTAGCAGTTACATCCACAGACTTGTGGTTTTTATCAGGAGTTGTTGTGATTTTTAAGGTGTAATCGCCAGCACCTAAACCGGAAACGGTAATCACGTCACTTTCTAATGCGATGAAATTGCCTGATTTGCCCACAACAGTGATATTTTCAATATCGACACTGCATCCGTTATAATTGGTAATTGTGACTGAATCGGATTGCAGGTAATCAAACTCTAAATCATATTCTGATAAAGTGATTGATGAGTCGATTTTATTGACAGTTATTTTGGATGTGTTTTCAACGGATTTGTGATTGGCATCCGGAGTGGTTATGACTTTCAAAGTGTATTCACCGGCACTCAAATTGGATACTGTAATTACATTACCTTCAAGACTTATTATAGCTTCAGAATGGTCAACAACACTAATGTTTACCAAATCAACGCTGCATCCGTCTAAAGTCAATGTTGTAGTGCCTGACTGAAGGTAATTGAATTCAACATTTGCAAATGTTACTTTGGAATCAACCTTGTTGACTGTGATTGCTGCAAGTCCGTCAACTGAAGTATGGTTTTCATCAGGAGTTGTAGTGACTTTTAATGTGTATGTGCCTGCATCAAGATTTCTGACTGTGATAACATTATTATCAATACTGATTCCCGCAGTTGTCACAGGATTGCTGTTTTTATCCAATACTGCAATATTTTCCAAATCAACAGTACAATATTTCAATGTTAATGTAGTTGTGTTGGATTTAAGATAATCAAATTCAAATTCATTTGGAGTTAAGGTAATCTCTGATGGGACTTTATTGACTGTTACTGTGATATTTTTCTTATTACTTGGATTGTATCTGTCATTTCCCATACATTGAACAGTAATATTTGCTTTTCCAGGGTTCAAGAATTCCAATTTTCCAGTCTGTGCATTGAATTTGACAACACTAGTGTCATTGCTTTTGACTGAAACCGGAACAGGAACTGAACCGAAATCATGATCATCTGATGTTAATTCTATACCTGGACTTTGTGGGTCACTACCCCAGCCGACAGTGATTGATTCTGATTCGACCTCTAAGGAAGTATCCCATTTAATTACATTTACAGGTACAAAAACACTGTTTGCCGCATAATCACCATCATAACCCTCAGGCATATTAACTTTAATGGTAATATTGGTTAAACCTTCTTTTAGACCAGTGATAATCGGTGCGTTAGACATGATATCTATAAATTCATTTCGCATATCAAATTGTAAAGCCGCACCTTCAAGTATAGGATCCATAGATGCGTCAAATGGCAGCTCTTCACCAACATGGACTGTAATTGAATCTACAGTGTTAATGGTTATAGGCATTTTTACAGTTAAAGGAACAGTTAAAACTGTATCAAATGCTTTTGCAGTAATGCTTGCATCACCTATTTCAATTCCTTTGAATTTGATATCTTCACCTGCAACAGCAGTTTCTTTGTTTAATTCGCCGTTTACGGCAGTTAATGTTAAAGGCAAATCATGAACTTTGGAAGCATCATAATCTAAAATATTTGATCCGTGGAACTGCTCGAAGACGAATTTTACATTTGCATCTTTTCCGACAAGCATATATTTGTCATGTTCAGCATCAAGGAATAACCATGCATTTAGTGTTACACCACTAACTGTGGTTGGTGTTACACTAGAATCAGTTCTATTGTTTCCAAACCAGTTGTTGTCAGCAATAAAGTCACCACCCTGTTTATAAATATCTTTTCCGGAAGTTGCTGCTTTATTGTTGAAAAATATGGAATTGGATACATTTCCATCAGTTCCACCATACCAATAAATTGCACCACCGTAATATTTACCATCATTATTTATAAATGCACATTTATCAATGCTAACATTATTTTTTTGAACTCTGATTGCACCACCATGTTGTGAAGCATAATTTTCACTGAATGTACAATTAAATATATTTACATAATAGTTAGCATTAATAGCTCCACCATCATATGCGGAATTATTTATAAATACACAATTAGTTATATTTCCATAGTAACTATGCCAGTTGATAGCAGCTCCCATATCACTACCAGAAGTTTTACCATTAATAAATGTTAAATTATTAATTAATAAATAACTAGATGGATCACCAACATTAAATATTCTGGTCTGCTCTTTTCCATCCAAGACATGTCCGTTTCCTTCAATTGTTAAATTTTCTTTTCTGATTTCTATTTGACCTTCATCATATCCAACTACAAATTCATAGTCATGAGTTAATGAAATAACGTCATTTGGATCTGCTTCATTAATGAGCTTTTGCAGTGCTTTAAAACTGTAGTCGTTTTCTAAGTTATATGCAATATCTCGTGTTATTTTTACTCCATTATATTCAGCTGTTAATGTTCCCTGACCGGAATCGTCTGTTACAATATATTCTACAGTTGCAGCTCCATTTTCATCAAGTGTTACTTTGTCCTTTTTAGTAACAGCATTTGATGATTGCATATTTAGTGTAATTTGAGGCAGCACATAGTTTTCATATGGGTTTACCGCAGTGCCGTCATAGAGATTGTTTAAAGTAATTGTTGCAAGGGATTTTTCATCATCAACAGTCATGTCTAAAACATACCATTTTGTTGCAATGCCTCCGGATAAATCACTTCCTGAAATATCGGCAGTGTTTCCAAACCAGTTATAATCAGCTGTCAAATCGACATTGTCTGTTTTAATTACACTTGAAGCATCATTGTTGACAAAAATTGAATTGTCAATATTGAATTGTGCACCCTGTGAAGCAGAGTCCAGATATATTACAGATGCAGTTCCCAGATTATTGATGAATAGGGATTTTGATATGTCAGCGGAATTTGCGATGAGGTATAATGCATCACCATTGGCTGTTGCATCATTATGCTCAAAAGTACAGTTAAGAACCTGAATGTTGTTACAGTTTGCATAAACTGCAGCTCCATTTTCATCACTTTTTGCATTAACGAATTTGATGTTTTTGAGAATAATGTCTTTGGTATCGTCATTGAAATTGAATATTCTGGCAGTATTCTGACCGTCAAGAGTGTGTCCCTGACCGTCAATTGTCAGTGTTTTTCCAAATTCAATTCCGTTTACAAGTGCACTGTCTTTAGCAGCATCATATTTGTAGTCGTGTGATAAAGTTAAGGTTGAACCTTCATCGGCACGGCTGATTTTACCGGCTAAAGAAGTGAAACTGTCATCCATTGTTATTTCTTTTGTAAGAGAAACAGTATGATATTTAGCTGTTAAAGAGTCAGTTTGAGAGTATAAATCGTATGGAACATCAACTTCTCCAGTTTTATCCAAAGTCACATTATTAGGCAGTACTGCATTTAAAGCTGTAAGGTCAAAAGTGATTTTTGGCAGTTCACCATCGTATTTGCTTGTAGTTCTGGTGTTTTTATCATATACATTATTTATTGAAATTGTTGCAACTTCATTTTCACAGGTAATGTCTAAATATAACCATTTATTGACTGTCATACCTCCACCGGAAATACGTGCATAATTTGTATTATAGTTGTCTATAGTGTTCATCAGCCAGTTGTTGTCAACTTCACTTGCTTTAAACGTTCCTAATGCATAAACTTGATTGCCTGAATCTAATATATCATTACTTAAAATTATGGAATTTTTAAGGTAGAATTCTGAAGCAGTGGATGAAGCAGAACCAATATAAATTGACTTACCAGAACCGCCTCCATTTGTAATGAAAATACATTTATCTACATTATTGATAGCTTTACCGCCTAGTGCAGCAATAGCTCCACCCCAATAATTAACAGTATTGTTTATGAAAGTGGAGTTAATGAAATTGTTTTGACCACCATTTTCCTGTATATATACTGCACCACCATATTTAGAATTTACATTTATAGCATTTTTAATGAAAGTGGAATTGATAATGTTAGTTCCAGAATCATCCAAGTAAACTGCACCACCATGATCAGTAGAGGTACTGTTTTCAAATGTACAGTTGATAATGTCAATATTTTTACCTAAGAAATATACTGAACCTCCTTTGGTAGATTTACCGTTTACAAAGTTGATATTTTGCAGTATTAGATTATAATAACGATTAGTATCGCTGAAATAGAATATTCTGCTTAATCCTTTAGCATCAATGGTGTGTCCTTTACCGTCAATAGTAATCTGTGTGGGTATGGAAATACCATTGGTGATTGTATCAACGCCTTCAATATAAGTATAATTACGTGTTAAGTTTATTACATTGTTGTGATTGGCCAAATCGACAATTGCCTGAAGAACATCAAAGTCACCCATAACACATTCTTTTGTTAGAGATATTTCTCCATAGTTAACTGTTAACGCAGCATCATCTGAAAGTTTTGTATATGAAACCATAGCTTTACCCGTATTGTCTAGCGTGACTTTATCTGTGTCTAGGTTTAATGTTGTTGAATTGATATTTAATGTAATTTCCGGAAGTTTATATTGGCGATAGAGTTGTGTTGTTTGTGATACTTTATCATATATATGATTTAAAGAAATTATTGCATAGTTATCTAAAAATTGGATGTCTAAATAGAACCAATTAGGAATAGTGCTTATGTAAGTTTTAGTTGGAACAAGATTATAGTTATCATAAGTATTACCAAACCAGTTATATTCTAATTTATCTTTTTTTCCATATACTTGATAATCATCGTTGTTATTTGCAAAAATTGAATGAGAAATTGTTCCTTGAGAATACTGCTCATAAATTGTATAGGTTCCGGTATTGTTTATGAAAATACATTGATAAACATCACCAGCATCAGCATAATTAAAAATAGCACTACCCTGGGTAGGAGCAGAGTTATTTATAAATGTTGAACCAGTAATATAACCCATATTATAATACGCATTACTATAAATTGCCCCACCAGATTCAGTTGCAGAATTGTTTATAAAAATACAGTTGTTAACTTCAAGACTTTCACCATCTAAATAAATTGCACCACCATTTGTAGCAACACCATTAATTAATATTAAATCATTTAACACGACACCACTTGCAGGAATATTTAACAATGCAGCTTTACCTTTACCGTTTATAGTAAAACCATTACCATTAATAGTAATAGTATTTCTTATAGTCATACCACCTGTGACAGTATCTACACCTTCAATAAAAGTATAATTCTTATCCAAAGTGACATCGCTTTCAGCAAACCAGAGAATATCGTTCAAAGCATTGAAACTACCATCATCTACAATAACATATTCAATATCTTTAGCAGTACTTATATCATTATAACTAGCAGTTAATGTAGCAGTAGTTTTATACATAATGAATTGGTAAGTATCCTGGCCGTTTTCATCAAGAGTAACTGCAGTTTTACTAATAGCCACATTTGAACCTGCTAAATTTAGACTAACTGTTGGTAAATCATAATCAGAATAAGTACCGGTTTGAGAACCATCATAAATATTATTTAAGGATACAGTAGCGTAACCTCTTACAGCCGCATCTGCATCAATTTTAAGGAATAACCAATTGTTTACAGTTGCACCATCAGCTTTAGCAATATTAACATTAAAATTTTCTATAGTGTTTCCCCACCAATTATAATCAGCAGTAACAGCACCTGATCCTACTATATTTTTAGATGCGCTATTATTATAGAATATAGAATTATCAATAGTTGCTTCAGTATTTGTATCAAAATATATTAAAGAATTAGAACCTGAATTACCGGCAAAAAATGATTCAGTTATTTTATTTTCATTACTATTAGCAATAATATATAATGCATCACCCTGACCGCTTGCCGCATTATTTATGAAAGTACAATTTATCACTTCTATTTTATTACCTTTGAAATATACTACGGCTCCATCTGCACCAATTGCATTTTTGAAAATAATATTCTTTAAAATTAAATTTTTGGAATCAGTATCATCATCAAAGTAAAATATATTACTTAAACCTTTAGCATCAATGATATGGCCTTTACCGTCAATAACCATATCTTTAGCAAATTCAACACCATTTGTTAGACTGGCATCTTTTGTTGAGTCATATACATAATCCTGATCTAAAGATACTTCTCCACTTACATCATTATTAATTTTATTTTGTAATAAAATGAAAGTTGGAATTACCTCTTTAGTTAATTTAGCACCATTATAATCAACAGTTATTGCATATGCATCTGTTGGAGTATAGTCTATAGTTGCTTTACCATCATTGTCTAAAACAACATTATCAACTACATCAACATTAGTACCTTTAACTTTAAATTTAAGTGAAGGTAAAGTATACGGAGCATTTGTAGTTAAAACCCCATCTTTATATAGATTATTTAATGAAACTGCGGCCTGACCATTATCTTCATCCAATTCCATATTTAAAACATAATAACCTCCCATCACTACATCTGAACTGACACTAGGAGTGCTGGTTTGATAATTATCAATAGTTGTTCCAAACCAATTATTATTTGCATTGATAGACTGCCAATATTTAATACCGCGAATATCCACATCACCAACATTATTAGCAAAAATAGAATTTTGAATTGTTGTAGAATAATAAGACTGAATAAAAATTGATCCACCACTAGTTCCCGTGTTATTTACAAAGGTACAATTATCAATTGTTCCCCAAGCATAATTCCAGTTTATTGCTCCCGCGGGAGTACCAGTATTTTTAATAAAAATACTATTTTTAATAGCTGCACCAGTATAATAAGTATAAATCGCACCATATTGGCCGTTATTATTTATAAAAGTACAACCATCAACCATATAATACAATTGATTACTAGAAATGACAGCAGGTCCACTTGCAGCGTAACCATTAGCAAAGGTGATATTTTTAAATACAACATCACTAGCTTTAAGGGTAAAAATTTTACTTATACCCTTTGCATCAATTTTATGACCCTGACCATCAATAGTTATAGCTTGTGAAATATTGATACCTGATGTTCCACTATCAGTACTCTTATATTCATAGTCATTTTCCAAATACACTGGTAACCCGGCGGTTGCACCGCTTATCTTAGTATTCAAAGCAGCAAAGCTTCCGTCATCCGTGTCCCCCAAAATTTCAACATCGTCATTACTTTTTTGTAAATTATTTTCACTATTTACATTAACCCCCGTTACTTTCACAGTATCATTGGCAACGCTTACAGCTTCATCACCACTGTCAGCTGCACTTATTGCCGAAATTGTAAAAAGCACGCAGATAATTAATAAAATAGTAATTATCTCCTTTTTAAACTTCAAAACAATTCTCTCCTTTTACACTAAATATTAATCGAGAATGTTATTATTTATGTATAATATAATATTTATATTATTAAGAAAAAATTGAATAAAATTACAAAAAAAGTTAAAAAATAAAGTTTATCGGCATTTAAATCCCATTTCATCAAGGATTTTTTGAAGATATTTTTTCTTCAAAACAAGTTCACGTCTATCGGCCAGCCTGTCACTGTTTGGCTGGGCAACTTTTTCAGGCAATCTTGAAGCTCCAAGATACTGGGTATCTCCTTCACGCAACTTGTGAGCCTCACCATTATCAATGGCTTTCTTAATATACCAGTAATCCTTAAAAAGCACGTCAAAGTCGTTGCTTAAATAATAAAGCTCCAGATCGGTTATAAGACCAGTTGAATCATGCCATATTATTAAAACAGATTCATACTTAAAAAGCTCTGAAAAGCCAATAAAATTAAAATAGTCCAAATCAGATAATTTAAATTTCGATGCAGGATATCTCTTTCCGCAGTTTTTATAAAAATACTCCACAGGAGCAACAAAAAAAGTTTCCGATTCATCCAAGACTACCTCATGGATGTTTTTTCCAACAAGAGCCTCGAATGAATCCATGTTAATCTATTCCTTATCCAGTGCAGGAATTCCTGTAATTCTTAATCCTCCGTAATGGGATTTGTATTTGATGTTCAATCCGATTAAAAGAGGAGTGATTTTTTCAATTATTCTTGCTTTTTCAAGAATACCTGTGTCAATTGTTTTTACGCCAGGAATCTTGTCGATGATTTCTGCTGCAGTTGCTTTAGCATCTGCATCATCACCTGCAATAAGACAGTCACAGTCGATTTCTTCAGGAATGTTAGCCAAATGAGAATTTGAAATGTTACAGAATGCGCAGATTACTTTTGCGCCGGTTCCTTCAAGTATTTTAGCAGTTCTTTCAGCTGCTGATCCTTCCATAAGATCAATGAATCTGAAAGGTTTTCCTCCGATTGCTGTTTCTAAAGGCACAGTTGCATCCATGACAATTTTGTCTTTACAGAACTCTTTTATTCCTTCAACGGTTGGTTTTTGAGCTGCAAGTGGTACTGTTATGATTAAAACATCACCTTCACGAGCCGCATCTTCGTTTGCCATTCCAACCATGTTGGATAAATCATAGTCTGCAAGGTCTTCTTTTGCTTTTGCAACAACGTCCAATGCTTTTTCTTCTTTTCTTGAACCAACTATTACATCAACACCAGCGATAGCTAATCTTTCTGCAATTCCTAATCCTTGTGGTCCGGTTCCGCCTATTATACTTACTTTCATTATTACCACCTATTTTTTATCATAAAGCAGTCCGCCGACGAATATCAGGTATTCCGGCAGTTTGCCGTCATGAGCATAAAGTATTTTATATCCGAATATGTCTTCAACAGTCCTGTCAACGTATGCTCCCAGTGATTCAAGGGAGTATCTCATTTTGAACGGCATTTTGCAGGGCATGTTGACTTCTCTTGTGCATCTCATGCAGAGGTTGCATTTACCTAAGAATAATCCTAGAGAATCCTCACTTTCAAGCATGTATATTTCATTCATTAGCTTGACTTTAAGTCTTTCAAATCTTTTGAGAACAAATTCAAGTTCCCTTTCGTCAAATGTATGTTCCAGCTCTTCAGCTGAAAAGTCAATCTTGAATGCAATAATCTTGAGTTTGTTGTAGGAATTCCACACGTCATTGGTGTCGAATTCGAATGGTGGATAGTTCCAGTTGTATCCGAGAGCTTCCTGCTCTTCGATGCACAGCTTTGAGACTTCCTCAAAGTTTACATATTTTTCAAAATATTCACTTACATCCACATCTGCTGTAAGTTTTTTAATCTCTGACATAATAATTTATATTTAAATTGAATATTATAAAATTTACTATCCATTAATTACACGATTTATTTTAATCTTTTTAGGATTGTAGCCGATTGACTTGTTGGTGTCTCCTATTGATTTTTTTAATGTGGTTACGATTGCATTCAATAGCTCCTCATCAAATTCAATGCACTCGCCGCCTCTGAACTCGCAGATTTTGGAGATCTTTTCATCTTCAAGGTATTGGAGGTATTCGTCCCATTCCTCGTTTATCTCATCAATCATTATCTTTAAATCAAGTATCTTGTCATTAAGACTGTTTGCTTTTTTGAATGCATCCTTTTCGATGTCTTCCATGTTTTCCAAATCAGATTTTTCATATTCATACAGGTAAGTCTTATTCATAATATCACATTTAGGTATACCTAATATATAATTTTTAAAATATATTAATATTGTGTTGAAAACTGAAAATTGCTTTAAGTGAGTAAAATTGCTTTAAACTTGTTAAATTGCATTCATTTAATCTAAAACTTATTTATATTATAATAACTAAAAAAAATATCAAATTTCCATATGAAGAAACTTAATGCATTGTCCAAAATAAAAAAAAACGGATAGAAAAATTATTGGGAGAACTGAACATGACGCCAAAAAAGGAAAAAATGATGTATAAAGCCATTGACCAAGCAATTGAAAAAAGTATTCAACTTGAAAGGGAACATCAATACAATACTGGGAAAAAAGATGGTATAAAAGAAGGAAAAATAGAAATCGCCAAAAAACTTAAAGGAAATATGGCTCCTGAAGAAATTGCAAAGATAACAGGTTTAACACTTACAGCAGTTTTAAAATTATAATTAACTGTTGAAATAGCTTTCATGCTTTTTGAGATAGTAATTGATGTAAATATAACCGCATACACTACCTAAAGCCATACCGCAGACAAGACCTATATAAACACCGATATCGGCAAGATTGAATATGAATGCAAAGAGCCATGCAAAGATTATCTCAAGTATAAATGCTCTGAGTATTGTGAATACAAGTGAGATTCCGCCTTTTCCCATTGCCTGAAAAATATTTCCTGAAATTGCACCTAAAGGCATCAGCACCAAAAAGAAACATAAGATACGTATTGCTTCAATCAGCCTTGCATGAAGTATTGCTCCGTTTTCTGAATATGAAAATATAACTGATAACGGATCTGCAAATATAAAGAAAACCGCACATATTACAATGGATGAAATCAATCCCAATTTAATAGCATAATTCATTGAGGTTTTTAGATTTTTTAAGTTTTTAGCACCGTATGCAGCTCCTCCAACTGTCAGGGCCGCAACTCCAATACCAATTAATGGTGAAATTCCAACTGAAATAAGTCTCCATGTTGCAGTGTATGCCGCAACTGCGATTGTACCTGAAAGTATTGTAAGCCAGTAGTTCATCAGAATGGATACAAATGAAATAATAAACTGCTCCAGGCTTGCAGGTATTCCAACGACAAGAATATCCTTATAAATCTTAAAATCGGTTTTATATTCGCTCATTTTGACTTCAAGGAAGCTGTCCCTTTTAACAAACATCCAATATATCATCGGAAGCATTGCAAGTGTTGCTGCAAGAACTGTGGCAAATGCTGCGCCCTGAAGGCCCCATCCGAATACGTATATGAAAATCGGGTCGAGAATCATGTTGATTATTGCTGTAAGCATCAGCGGATATGATGCCCTTTTGACTTCTCCCTGTGACCTGAAGATTGCCGCCATCATTGCAGGTATGAAAACGGAAAATACCCCTCCAATAACAATGTAACCGTAGTCAAGAGTCTGTGATATGATTTCACCGGCACCCATTGAAAGCAGAATATGTTTTAAAAAAATAAGCATGACAATTGTTGCAACAATTGACACTATGATTGAAAGCATCATTGAGTGAATTGCACTGTTTCCTGCATTTTTATAGTCTTCAGCACCAATATAACGGGCAATAAGTGAATTTGCACCTGCACCAAGACCGTTTGCAAATCCTACAAATGCCAAAAACAGAGGGGTAACAAAACCCACTGCCGCAAGGGGATCTGAACCCAATCCTGCAACCCAGATTCCATCGATAATGTTATTCAAAACAATGAATAAGTTAGAGATAATGATAGGTAAAGCCAACTTATTTATAGCTTTTTTAGGATGATTGACAATAAGGTCAATATCTTCAGTTTTCTGCATGGTTCACCTTACGATATACTGGCCCGGATTTAAAAAATCATCCAGAAATCCAAGATAAAACTCGTCATCGGCCAAATCTTCAATGGATACAAACTCATATGAGCTTATGATTGTCTTTCTCAGGTTTTTTCCGACTTTGATTTTTCCTATATTGTTCTGGGTGAAGATATCCTCGATGAATGATTTCACGTTATTGAAGGGTCTTTCCTGTTTGTGGACTAAAAAATCATCAATAACGTAGCAGTTTTCAGGCCCGTATTTTGCAGTGAAATTGTTGCAGGCCTTGTTCAGGAATACTTTCGGACCATAATTTATTTTAACATCGTTTAAAGTGGATGATGCCATTTCAAAAAGCATCACTGCTGAATCCTTTTCATTGGATGAATAATCTCCCTTAAATACTTTGAATTCCTCCTTGTTGATTTTCTCAACAAGAGATGATGTTGTCATCTTAAGCTGAGGATGCAAAGTGTCAAGAGGCATGTCGGGGATATCGAATTTGACTGCAATCAAAACACTGCCTCTTTTTTTGAACTCATCCAGAATAGCTTTCTTATCAAGTGATTTATCCAATGGATAGAAGTAATCTTTTTTATTGTCTGATGACAGGTAATTTCGGGCGGACTGTATGAATTCACTCATTTTATTCAGCCTTAATGCTGCTGCAACATTTCGGTTTTTGTCTGTAGGGTCAATTACAACCAGAGGATCTTTGAACTGACCGGCAGTTCCATAGTCCTTAAGGTCAATTACTTCACCGTATTTCCACTCCACAGCCGCTTTTAGGGTTTCATCAAAGCTTCCGTATTTGATAATGAGAAGTTCGCAGAGATAACCTGCAAATCCTCCTACCTTAAACTCTGAGCCGTATGTTCCTGTCATGTCCATGAACTTTTTTAAAAGCAGGACTTCATCACAGCCTTCAGAGGTAAGGTTTGCCTTGACAAATCTTGTGTGGAGAATTGTTCTGTCAACTGCGGATTTGAGCTGTGATCCGTCTTCGATTGCATAGCATGGAACCAGGTCCACTTCATATCCTTCAATATCGCTTGTGACATAGGGATGTGATGCAAAGTGATGTGATGCATTACCATTGAAGGCGTCACTGCATTTATGGGCAAGATATAAACCTTTTTCTTTTAGGATATCTTCACTGACATCCAGGGGAAACGCCATGAATATGTCAATGTCTGATTTTCCCTTTAAAGCTGTGCGCTTTGCAACTGAACCTACAACGGTGATTTTTGCATTGATTCCTTCATTTTGACAGGTTTCAGTTAAATAATCAACCAGTTTTTGAGACATTGCATCTATGTCTTCCTGCTCCTTTTCAGTCGGTTTTATATCATTTAATATTTGCCCGTAATCCATTTTCATCACAATTCAAATATTTCCAAATCTTCATAAATAGGTCCCTGAGGTGTTAATGTGGACTTTTTGAGAATAATCTTGTCAATGCTCATCTCGCCGATGTCAACATCACCGAACTCCTCGATTGTTGATTTGACCTTGTTTTTTCCTTTTGCGGATTTCATTCGTCCTATTGTCAGGTGTGATGAGAATCTCCTGTCCTTGTCAAAGCCAAGTTTGACGAATTCCTTGTCAAGCTCATCATGGAGTCTTTTAACTATTTCATCATCGTCAAGGCCTAACCAGATTACCTTGATTCTGTTTGTGTTTGGAAATGCTCCGCATCCCCTGATTTTGATATTGAAATTATCAAAGCCGTTTACCACATCGGATATCTTTGATGAAAGCACGTCAATGCCTTCTGTGTCAATGTCTCCGAAGAATTTTAAGGTTAAATGGAGGTTTTCCAAATCCACATATTTGATATTGGCGTCAATCTGTTTGAATTGCCTGATTACATTATAGATTTTTGCCTTGAGGTCTTCATCGATATCAATAGCTAAAAATGCCCTTATCTGACTCATTTTAACACCTACTGTTCAATAATGGTTTCATCGATAGCTATACCGAAGTGGCGTGCACTTGTTTCAATGTAAACTTTTACCTTGTCTCCAGGTTTTACATCAGCAACTGAAAGTGGTTCATCGTTTTCATCAACAATCCTTATTGTTTCTGCATTCTGAAGAAGTGTGCGTATGGTCTGGCCTTCATATTCGGCTTCAAGAAGTATCAGTGGCCTTCTCTCGATTTTGCTTCTTCCAACATATGCTGTTCTTGTTTCACCTTGGGTGTTGACAATGAGAACTTCATCTCCTGCAACCAGTTCGGAGAGGTATCTTGTCTTGTTTCCTGGAACCATGACATAAGCCTGCACAGGTCCTGCATTTACCCTGAAAGGACGGGATGCAACGTATTCGCTTTCAAGACTTTCTGAGTGAACCAGAAACATGGATTTTGAATAGGAACCGATAAGCATTCCTTCGCCGGGTTTCATCATGTCTGTAGTATCGACACATACCCTGTCGCCTGATCCCAATGGCTTTACATTGGTTATTGTTGCAATTTTCAGTTCATATTTGGTTTGTGATGCTTCAATGACTTCCTGTGCTATTTTTTTGGTTTTGTTGAAGTCATTTGCTTCAAATATTACTCCATCAGTACCATGTTCCAATGTTTCAAGTGCCACTTTTGCACCGTCAACGTCACGTACCGCCGCAATTATTTCAACATCCACTTTCTGAAGGTCTGCAATGATGTTTTCAAGCGGAATGATTGTCCAGTCTGTTCCCACAAGTATGATGTAATCAACTATTGAACCTAACTTTACTGCAAGCTGTTCATGTGCCTTGTCTGTAATAATTACATATGCACAGACTGTTTTTCCTTCACTTTTTGCCTTTTTTGCATTTGCAATGTCAACTGAATCTGAAAAATCATCGTTTAAATCAAGTACGCCGTCGCCTTCGCCGTTGATTCCTACAAGATATATGTCTGCATCATCGGTGTTTGAAATGATTTTTACGTTTCCAAGTTTTCTGATGTTTTCAATGTCATCAAGGTCAAGCACATGGTCTATTCCTGATTCCAAAGCTGTGGTAATCATTTCCTTTTTGTCGTCCCACACTTCGTCAGGAGTTGATATCCATGCAAATTTATTTTGCATCAAATCACCTATTTCAAGAATTCCAATGCTTCTTCAACTTCAAGATCGTGGTGAACTACTTCAGAAATTGCTCTTGTGATTTTTCCAGGGTTTTCTGCCTGGAACAGGTTGCGTCCGAATGCGACTCCTGCACCGCCGACTTCAAGGGATTCTTTTACCATAGTCAATAATTGTTCATCGGTTTCAACTTTAGGTCCGCCTGCAATGACAACAGGTACGATTGCTCCTTCAACAACTTCTCTGAATGAATCAGGATCTCCTGTGTAGTTGGTTTTGACAATGTCGACTCCAAGTTCTGATCCTACACGTGCTGCATGCTTTACGAATTCAACATCATGTTCGTTTTCTACTTTCTGTCCTCTAGGGTACATCATTGCTAAAAGCGGCATTCCCCAGTAGTCACAGGTTTCAGCTATTTCTCCTAATTCCTGAAGCATCTGGCTTTCTGTTTCACTTCCAAGGTTTACGTGGATAGATACTGCATCCGCACCAAGCTGGATAGCTTTTTCGACGGTTGTTACAGTAACTTTATCGTTTGGGTCCGGTGCGAGTGATGTACTTGCGGACAAGTGTACGATAAGACCTATATCGTCACCGTATCCTCTGTGACCCTGTTTTACAATACCTTTGTGCATTAAGATTGCATCTGCTCCGCCCTGGGAGATACTTTCGACTGTTTCATCCATATTAATGATTCCTGGAATAGGACCGCTTGATACACCATGATCCATTGGTGCTATGACGGTTCTTCCGGTATTTCTGTTTATAATTCTTTCTAGACGAATCTTTTTACCTATCATTTATATTACCTCATTAGTTATGAATAATATTTTCTTAATTATCCTATATAAAGTTTAATTGTACAATAATATACAATTTAATTATTAAATTTAAATGAATAATTAATTTAAACAATAATAATTTAAACAGGCTGATAATTTTAATTTTAGAATATGTGTGAAAAATAAGTAAATGCGACAGTCTGTTATATACAGCATATGATTTTTAAAAAAATTCCTAAAAACAATACTTTTCAAATTTATCAAATGGTGCAAGAATACCTTGACTTCTTCAAGTCGAGGATGAATTGCACAAAAAGAGCAGTTAGTTATCAAATGCTCTCGCTTATTCTTTATATATTGTCTATTGATATATTATATTTTGTGTTCAAAAATTAGTTGAAATATAACAGATATTTTGATGTGTTTTTTTATGTTTTATGGTTGTAATATTGTTAATGAAGGTTTGAGGGTTAAGTTGTATCCTGATAAGGTTATGAAGGATAAATTTAATCAAAGTCTGGGTAATGCTAGATTTGTCTGGAATAATTTATTAACAGAATACCAAAAAACCTTTGAATTATTTAAACAACATGGCTATACAAGGCTAAAATGCAATCAAACCACATTCAACACCATGTTAACAATGTTGAAAAAACAATATCCATTTTTGTATAAAAGTGAGTCAAGTAGCTTGCAACA
>NZ_SUTM01000029.1 GCF_015062935.1 Methanobrevibacter sp.
TTTATTTTTACAAGCAGTTTATTCCAAATAAAGCCCCTATTGCCAATATTTTGATTAATTATCTTTTTCTGCTCATCTGTAGGATATAATCTAATCTTGACCGCTTCAGTTACATCTTGTTTTCCCCCACAATAGTTATTATCATCAATACAACTTGACATATTTACTATTATTAGCAAACAACATATATAAAGAAAGCGAGAGAGCACTTGAAAAGTATTCAGATTACCAATAAAAATTATAAATTATATTTTTTATTATTTTTCCCGTTGTCGTTCAATATACTGACGAATAGTTTCAATATTTGCTCACCAGCTGTTGTAATAAAATAACCTGTTTTCCAAAATGCACTTTTCCATAAACTCTTTTTTAAAACTGGATACTGTTTTTTTTATCAATCTGCTACTTGCACTTTTATAAGAATTAATGAATTTAACCAAATTAGTAATTGGTTTGGCTTCAAATAAAATATGAATATGATCAACCTCCCAATTCCGCTTCTTTAACTACAATACCATATTTAAAACCAATATCTTCAAAAATAACCATAAGTGAATCAAAAAAATATCCTCATTAATAACCTTTCTACGGATATTTAATAACCAATACCAAATGATAAGTTAACATGTATACTGAATGCTGATTCCTATTCAAAATACTACCCATAATAATCATTATAAGAAAAAAAACTATTTAAAAGTTAATAAAAAAAATAGTATACCCAACTTGCAATTCCTCCACAACTTACAGAAGTTGTGGTATTCTTGCATTATTAAGATAAATTTAACCCCATATTAAATTTCATAACCTAAGATAATTACATCCTTAGTACACATTTATTTTACGTTTAAAATTATATAAAATTTTTGATACGTATCATGAAAGCTGAAAAACCTACCAAAGGAAATTCTAAAACTTGAAATTTTGGCCATGAAAATAACTGCATTTAAATCAAACTGACAGTGAAAATAAACAGATGAAAATTAAAAACATGCAAAATAATTAATCGGATTTTACATTAACGTCGATGGTTTTGGTAAAACAATATAAAACAAGTTTGGAAGTGTATATGAAAAAAAGTAAAAAAAAGAAATAGAGAAATTAATCTCTAAATCTATTTACCTATGTCTTCAAGAGCAGCACTGATTTGTGCCATAATTTGCTCGGTTTTGAAGTGTTGTTGGTTCATAGCACCAGATGGACATGCACCTACACAAGTACCACATCCTTTACATAATGCGGAGTTAATTTGTGCAAATTCTTTTCCACCTACACCAGTTGCGATAGAAATAGCGTCGAATGGGCATAATTCTACACATACTTGGCAAGCACCACAAACGGTTTCATCGTTAGATGCAATAATAGGTTCGATTTCTACTTCTCCTTTAGCCATTGGGATAGCTGCTCTGGATGCTGCAGCTGAACCTTGTGCTACGGAGTCAGGAATATCTTTAGGACCTTGTGCTACACCAGCAATGTAAACACCGTCAGTTAAGGTGTCAACAGGTCTGAGTTTAGGGTGAGCTTCCATGTAGAATCCGTCTGCAGATCTGGAGAGACCTAAGGTTTGTCTGAGTTCGTCAGATCCAGCGGAGTGTTCGAGACCTACACTTAATACAACTAAATCGTAAGTGTATTCAGTTACTTTTCCGAGTAAAGTATCTTCTGCTCTGATAGTTAAGGTTAAATCGTCGTTTTCGAAGATTTGAGCTGGTTTACCTCTGATAAATTCAATACCGTATTTTTCTTGAGATGTTTTGTAGAACTCTTCGTATCCTTTACCGAAGGAACGGATATCCATGTAGTAACAGGTTACTTTGGTATCAGGTTCGTGGTCGATACATAATTGAGCGTTTTTCATGGAGTACATACAACATACTCTGGAACAGTATGGTTTACCGATTGTTTCATCTCTTGAACCTACACAGTGGATGAATGCTACACGTTCAGGTTCGATACCATCGGAAGGTTTGATTACGTGTCCACCGGTAGGACCGGATGCGTTAATCATCCTTTCAATTTCCATAGCGGTAATAACGTTGGAGAAACGTCCGTATCCGTATTGGTAAATTCCAGATGGGTCGAATGGGTCGTAACCGATAGCTGCGACAATAGTACCAACTTCTAATTCAATAGTTTCAGGTTGTTGGTTGTGGTCGATAGCTTCTGGTCCACATGCTTGTACACATAAGTTACATTCGATACAGTAGTCTTTATCGATAGTAGCACATAATGGTACAGCTTGAGGGAACGGAATGTAAGCTGCTTTAACCATACCGACACCTTCGTCGTAGTAGTTAGGTATTTCGATAGGACAAGCTTCTTGACATTGGCCACATCCAGTACATAATGCTTCGTCTACGTATCTAGGTTTTTTCTCTACTTTTACATTGAAGTTTCCGATGTATCCGTCTACTTCTTTAACTTCAGCGTAGGAAATCAATTCGATGTTTTCGTGTTTTGCACAGTCTACCATCTTAGGTGCTAAAATACACATTGAACAGTCAAGAGTAGGGAAAGTTTTATCTAATTGTCCCATTCTTCCACCAATGGTTGGGTTTCTTTCTACCATGTAGGTTTTGAATCCCATGTCACCTAAATCTAATGCGGTTTGGATACCAGATACTCCACCACCGATAACTAATGCTTTGTTATCTACTGCTACTTTAGTAGCTTCTAATGGTTCGAGTAATCTTGCTTTTGCAACAGCCATACGTGTTAAGTCTTTAGCTTTTGCAGTAGCTTCTTCTGGTTGGCTCATGTGTACCCAAGAGTCTTGTTCTCTTAAGTTAGCAAATTCAAATAAGAATTTGTTTAATCCTGCTTCTTCTACACATCTACGGAAAGTAGGTTCGTGAAGACGAGGGGAACAAGCTGCTACAACAATTCTGTTTAAGTTTTTCTCTTTAATGTCTTCTTGGATCATTGCTTGACCTGGGTCAGAACACATGTATTTATAGTCGGTTGCGTATACGACATTTGGTAATGTCTTAGCATACTCTGCTACGTCAGGACAGTCGACTACTCCACCAATGTTAACACCACAGTGACAGACGTAAACACCTATCCTTAATTCTTCATTATTATCTCTTTTTTCTTCTGCCATATTATTCACCTTGTACAAGTCGTGAAAAATATCTAATATATATAAAAAATTGCAATTTTAAAAATAGTATATAAAAATTTTTACATAATATTAGATATACATATGTAGTTAATACACATATATAAAGCTTTCTTATGACGTGTTGGAGTAAAGCTTATATATGATGAATTGAAATATTGATTAAAATTACATTGATAAGCTGAAATAAGCAATTTAAACCCATTAATTTCATATAAAGACAAATAAAAAGTATTTGGCAAAACAAATAATTTTGCTTACTTAAAAAAATCAAAATTTTACTACAAAATCGAGATGATTACAGGAAGTGTAATCAAAGAGATTACAGTGTTGATCAATATGCAGTCAGAGGTCAGCTCATAATCAAGCTTATATGTTATCGCCAGAAGAAGTGACATCATTCCAGACGGCATTGCAGCTTCAACAATTGAAATCGTGGATTCCAGATTAACAAGACCCAGATATCCTGCAACAAAAAATGCCACCAACGGGAAGAAAGCCAATTTCATAATGGATGTAAATACAATCATGGATTTTGATCTGCTTAACGCAGAAAAGTCAATTGAAAGACCCAAAGTTACCATAATAAGTGGAATTGCACCCTGACCAAGATAATTTATTGTATTGTCAAGAACAGGCCCTATTGGGATGTTGACAAAATTCAGTATCAAACCGAAAATGACTGCCCATAGCGGCGGGAAAAATGCTATCTTTTTAATTGCAGTTTTGATGGTTCCGCCAAATTTCATTATCAGGATAAATGAAAGAAGCAGGAATGTGCATAATGTTGCAATATCACAAAATATCGCCCTTAAAAAACCTTCCTGTCCAAAAATACCCAAGGTAACCGGATATCCCATAAACCCAGTATTTGCAATCATCACAGTGACAAGAACAGACCATAATGTCCGGTCATCCAATTTCAACTGTTTTAAGATAAAATAGGAAACAATACCAGTTATCACTGAAGATGACAATATTACCAAAGGTAAAATGCCCAGATTAGGAATTGAAGCTAAATTAGAATTGTATAAAGCATGAAAAATCATGCAGGGCAATAATATGTACATTACTATTTTATTGAACGGGTCGATGTCCTTTTCGCTTAAAAAGTCAATACGCTTGAGAACATATCCCAAAGCAATCATCAGGATTATAGATAAAATAGTAGTTTCAATAGCATTCATACCATAATAGTATGAATTTTAAAGTATATAAAAATTAAAAAAAAGAAAGTAAAATTAACTAACGATACCTTCGCTAGTAATTTTAAATACACATTCACCTTCAGGCAAATGAGGAGAGTCAACTAAACGAGCAATCCTTTTACCTGCAAGACCTTTTTTAAGCCAGATTCTGTAAGTGGATGCGTGTCCTAAAACATGCCCACCGATAGCTTTTGTAGGACTTCCAAAGAATGAATCCGGTTTTGCTTGTACCTGGTTAGTTAAAAATACAGCAACATTGTAGGTATTTGCAATCTGTTGAAGTGAATGTAAATGCTGATTTAACTTTTGTTGCCTTACAGCTAAAGATTCCCTACCAACATATTCTGCCCTGAAGTGAGCCATCAGGGAATCGACAATAACCAGTTTGATGTTAGCTCCATTTTGAATAAGTTCATTGATTTTGTCAACCATTAAAATCTGGTGAGCAGAATTGAAAGCACGGGCAACATGAATTCTGCTTAGTACCTGTTCAACATCCAAATCAAAACCTTCGGCAATTTGTCTTACTCTTTCAGGACGGAAAGTGTTTTCAGTATCTACAAATACACATTCACCGTCAAGACCACCGAGCTCTTCTGGCAATTGAACAGTAACGGCCAATTCATGGGAAATTTGACTTTTACCGGATCCGAATTCACCGAATACTTCAGTGATTGATTGAGTTTCGATTCCTCCGCCAATTAAATCATTGAATTCCTGACTGCCTACAGTAATGTGACCAACGTCTTTTCTTCTTTCATCAACTTCCAAAGCAGTTTCGAAATCAATGTTTTCAGCACGACGAGCAGCTTCAATAACTTTTTCAGCTACACCTTCACCGATTTCTGCTTTAACTGATAATTCTTTTGGAGTAGCAGTAGCTAATCTCATCATATCAGCAAAACCTGCATCCCTTAATTTTTCCGCTGTTTTTTCACCAACACCTGGTAAATCTGCTAATTCTACCATAATAATCATTCCTTTAATTTATTCAGTTTAAAAATATTTGTTTAAGATTTTTTTAGGGCTGAGCCTGTTTTCTTCATTAAATTCATCAAAACTAACATTAGCAATAATTTCAATAGTTAATCCATTGAGATCTTCTAGTTTGTCTTCAATTCCATAACCATCATCAACAAGACTAATAATTTCTTCTTTTTTCATTCCAATAAGCTCTTCGGCAAGTTTATCGAAGAATGTTACCTGAATATCTCCTGTTTCATCTTCAATTCTTGTAGGAACCATGAGGAGATAATCCGGCTCATCAAAGATGTGACCGCAATTGTCACAGATGTATTCATCGATGGCCTCTTCAACAGTCTGATGACAATTAGGACATTTTTTACGAAGAACCCTTTCGGTGTTCACATCTATAATCCTACCTGTGACACATACATTGGTATCATCTTCAAGTAATGATTCGATTGATTTTGGAACATATATTGCTTCCATTAACTCTTCAATTGAAGGTAAATCTTCCATTTCACTTTCACTAGGTTCGAGAAGAGTAGTGGCTCTTGAAACATTAGCTTCTAAACGGTTATCCATATTAAGTGCTAAGCGTGGATTTTGTAATTTGATTCCGTCACCAACTTGTCTTTCTTTTAAAGCATCATTATCCCATAAAGCTACCCTGATGGTTCCAGTATCGTCTGCAATTTCTATATTTCTGACATGACCGCTGTCACCTGTATCCCTGTCGAATTCTCTTACGTCATTTATTTCAATTATTCTTCCGACAATGATTGTGTCCTCTTCGTCTTCATCAAGATCTTCAATCTTTTTAGGGTTGTAAATAGTCTTTTCTAATGTGGACAGTTCAGGTATGAACATTGCGGATGCCTGTTCTTCGGATAATTTAATTACTCTGGATCCGCTTCCGATATTTAAATCAACACTCATCATTCCGAGTCTGGTTCTGGCATTTTCAATTTGATATGCATCGCCAACAACATATTCCTCCTGAGCCCTTTCATTCCAGAATGAGAGCTGAACCTTACCTGATTCATCAGCAAACATTACTGAACGTACAATGCCGACTGAACCGTCGTCACGTTGGAACTCATTGACATCATTTACTGAAAGGATTCTACCGACGACATCTATTTCCTTACCTTCATCGTCGATTTCAGCAATTTGTCCGATTGGAACCGGTCTTAACTGTTCCCTTATGGATTCGAATTCATCTAATTCTTCCACTGTAAGATTTTCAGGATTAATTGTAATTTGAGTATTGAAATTGGTATTCATGGAATATCCGCTTTCTGTGTAATCATCAAAACGAACGTCTCCTCCAATAATTTTAATGATATCTCCTTTATTTATTGGTAGAGCAGTATCATCACCCCAGACGGTTACTCTGATGGAACCTGTTGAGTCTCCAACATCGAAGTTTCTTAACCTGCCTTCTGAGTTGTCTTTTTTTCTTAAGAATGTTCTGATATCCTGAAGTCTTATGACTACTCCTTTAATGGAAACATCTTTTTGCTCGCTTAAATCACCGATTTGGGAAAATTCCTGTTCAATTTCAGGCACATCATAATCCCCTTTTATGATTCTGCCGTCCCAATGGGTTAAAGAGATTTCCTGCTGACCATCCCTATTTTGTCTTTCACGAGCTTGCGCTGCAAGAATTTTTACTGTATCTCCGTCTTCAAGTTTTAAATCCTGGATTAATTCAACATTCTTATTCCATAAGGTGTAAGTGATTTTTCCTGTTGCATCCTGTAATTCAAGGGATGCTACCTTACCCTGTTTACCATTCTTTTCATAGCTTCTAATGGTTGGAATTCTGAGTATTCTTGCAATGATATTTACTTTGGTTTCAGGTTCGATATCGGCAATATCTGTGATTGTTTCTTCATATACAGGATATTTGGAATTATCTTCCTCAAGATGGACAACAGTTGATCTTGGCCTTAGGTTGGCTTCAAGTCCGGAATATCCCTCTTTAATATCGACACCTTTAATTTGGATAATGTCCCCTTCATTGAATTTCTTTAATAGGGTCATGTTCTGGGTCCAGAAAACACATCTCATTGTACCGGTATTGTCCTGAAGTTCCACATTACAGACTTCACCTTCTTTACCTTTGCGTGTTTTGAATGACCTTTTATTGGATATTGATATTACCCTACCGGAAACATTGGTGTCTTTGCTTCCGTCTTCCAAATCCTTAATTGATTTGTTGGAGTATTCAGGTTTTTCTGAAACAACTTCCACTTCTTCTTCATCATCTATAATTTCTTCAACGACCATATTAGCCAAGGAAATATTATCCATATAAGGATTATGGGAATTCAAAGCTTTCTGTTCTTTGATTTTTTCAAGGAATTCCTCTTCAGTAATTTGGTCTTTAACTTTATCATAACTTTCTTGAAGTTCTTCTGTCATTGTCAATTCGTCTTCTTCTTCGGAATCTTCATTGCCAGCGGAAACTTCAAACGGCATTTCTTCAGAATCGTCATTTGAAGGCTTGGAAAATATTGATGTGTCAACACCTTCATAGTTTTGTACAACTAGCTGTGCTGCTTCATAATCGTCAATGAAACCGACATCATTATTTTTTTCTTTCATATTTGCGATTTCTTCTAAAAACTCTTCTTCAGAAACTTGATCTTTGATTTTTTCATATAATTGTAAAATTTCTTCTTGCATACCAAACCCCTCATAGAAAAGTTAATTATACATTTATAATTATTCTCTATATAAAGTATTAGAGAGAGCATTTGAAAAGTAATATTTTAAAAAAAATTTATTATAAATATAGTTAAAATGTGAAAATATGCTTATGTGAAAAAGCACTAATATGCATTAGGATTTTTCTTTAAGGCTGTTTTAATCATTATAGCCAAATCCAAACCCATATGCCAGTTTTCTACGTATTCAATATCATATTCTATACGCTTTTTAATGGATGTGTCTCCACGGCATCCATGGATTTGAGCCCATCCTGTAATGCCCGGGCGCACCTGATGCTTAACCATATATTTCGGAACATCCTTTTTAAATTGCTCTACAAAGTAAGGCCTTTCAGGTCTTGGACCTACAACGCTCATGTCACCTTTTAAAACATTGAAAAATTGAGGCAGTTCATCAATACTAGTTTTTCTAATAAAATTACCTACCGCAGTCTTACGGGGATCGTCTTTTGTAGTCCATTCGGATTTTTCCTCGCTAGGATCCTGAACTTTCATGCTTCTGAACTTATACATATTGAAAGGCTTTCCGTTATGGCCGATTCTTTCCTGCTTGAATATTATCGGTCCCCTAGATGTCAACTTAATAGCTATTGCGGTAATTAGCATGACAGGTGATGTTATTACAATGGCTATTATTGAAATGATATAATCTGAAGCATACTTGAGAAACTTGTTGAACTCATCGTCCAGAGGAACGTAACGTATATTGATAATTGGAATGTCCTCTATCATGTCCACTGAAGGCTGTGCCGGGAAATACCTGATATAATCCGGAATGATTTCCGCTTTAATTCCAACCTTTTCACAGCTTTCCACAAGCTCATTGATACGGTAGTAATACATGAGAGGAATTGCCAGAACAACCCTGTCGAAGTTGTTGTTTTCAAGTATCTCATCCAAATCCTTAAATGCACCTATTATTTTAGTTCCCGCAATCTCATCACCGATGTGGGCTGAACGTCCTAAAATTCCGCTTACAACAAATCCCAGATAAGGATTATCCTTGATTTTGCGTGCAAATGAAAATGCAAGGTCATTGTCCCCGACAATTAGAATGTGCTTCAGGTTTCTGTTGTTTGCGCGAATGTTTTTCAGGAAGTTTCTGATTGTGAAACGTTCCACAATCCCCAGAAATGAGGCTATGATTGCCAAAAGGATGAGCATTATTCTTGAAAAGTCAGGCTCATTAATGATGAACAGCACTGAAACCAGACCGAAAAACGCTACAATATTGACTTTGATTATCTGGGTTGCTTCTGAAAATATATTCTTATATGTTCTGCGCGGCTTGTAAAGGCCGAAAGCAAAATACAATATAAGATAAATCGGAATTACTGCAAATACTAAAAAAAGAACATAACTGTGAAGGGGCAAATGCCCTCCGATAGGTCCAAATAAGACTGTATGGAACCTCAACCAAAATGAACATGCCAAAGACACAACTACGACTAGAACGTCAATTAAAACTAAAGCTATATTCAATAATCGTTGATTTTCCTTTATCATAGTAATTACCAAAAAAACCAGTTTTAGTTTATATATTGGTCACTATCATATTTAACTTTTAGTTTTAAATAAATTTAAAAATAGCTTTAAAATGCATAAAACAGCAATTCCAATATATACAACAATATTTACTATGAATGAAGATTCATGGGCATGATGTTTTTTATAGTATACATACATTGCACGGTAAAACTCATAAATAAGCTTGTTTTTTTGTTTTTTACTGCTGGCTCCCTTGAGATGAGTTATTGAAGATTTACCGTAATAGACTATCTTCCATCCGGACTTTTTTATACGGTAGCACAGGTCAATGTCTTCACCATACATGAAAAATGTCTCGTCGAGAAGTCCTGCATCATCCAGGGCATCCTTTCTCATGAACATGAAAGCACCTGTAAGACAATCGATTTCATAAACCCCGTCATCGGGAAGGTTGGTGAGATTGTAATTGTCGTCCTTGCTTTTTGTCGGAATGTGGAATAGCCTGAAAAAAGAGTTTTTAACGTTTGGAAAGGTTCTTTTGCATGCCTTGTCGAGTTCACCGTTTTCAAGTCTGACCCTGCATCCGCATGCTCCGACATCAGGATGGGCTTCCATATAGCGGTAAATTTCCTCAAGAGTGTCCTGCCATACGACCGTATCTGAATTCAAAAGCAGCACATAATCGCTTGAAACCTCTCTTAATGCAAGGTTGTTTCCTGCTGCAAAACCCCTGTTTTCGCCGGATTCTATGAACCTGACTTTATCCTTAAAATAATCCTGCAGTCTGGATAGGCTGTCATCGCCGGATGCATTGTCAACTACAATAACCTCCAGATCAAATGGATATGAATATTCGAAAATGGAGTTGACTGTATCTCGGGTTAGCTCAAATGTCCGATAGTTTACAATGACGACTGAAAGATTCATGCTTTACCTTTTAATAAATTTAATAGTGTTAATAATTAATCTATATTCAAATTTTAAATAATTTATTGTATTTTTTGATTTAAAGTGGGTTTTTTCAATTTTGCCTCTTGTAGACAAACCCTCTTTGATTCCGGAAAAGTAAACCGGACCGAAACCTTTCCTTAAAAAGAACAGGTACTTAATGAAAAAACCTAAAAACAGGAATATGAAATTGGTAATCTTGAATGGAATCGGAATATTCTTGTAGACAACCCAGACGTTGTTACGGGCCGCAAGCCTTACCTTAAATTCATTGTATCTGCTGCCGCTTGTTGCACTTCCTATATGATAAACTACAGCCTGAGGGCATAGCAGGTTTCTATAACCGTTTATTTTTGAGCGTATAGCCAAATCAACGTCTTCCATGTATGCAAAGAAGTTGTCGTCAAACATTCCAAGCTCTTCCAGCACTGATTTTCTATACAGTGCTGCCCCTGCACAGGATGAAAATATCTCCCTGACCTCGACATATTCCTCGCTTCTGTGGTTTTCGCCTGTCTTTTTGGTCCATGCAAGAAGATTGTATTCATCTCCCACATCATCAATCAAATCCTTATTGTCATATTGAAGCATTTTGGCCTGAACTGAAAATATATCGTCACCGGAAGATAATGTGTCAACCAGATGCTTGATTGAACCTTTCATAACCTCAGTATCATTGTTTAGGGAGAATATATATTCATAACTGGCATTTGCAATTCCCTGATTGACTGCAGGAGCAAAACCCATGTTTTGATTGTTTTCAATCAGCTTTACCGGAAATGTGAATGAGGAATTTTTAATGAAATCTCTACTGCCATCTTCTGATCCGTTATCTACTATGATAACTTCTCCAATGCATTCGCTATCATTTTCAAGTGATTCGAAGAAGGCTTTCAAAAACCTTTCCCCGTTATAATTTGGTGTTACAACAGAAACTTTCATATCAATCAATCGAATTTTTGTATTTAAACCACAGCTTATAGTATAATCTCGGATTTGACAGGAACAGCTTAATCTTTATCTTGGACTTTAAATCTCCCCTGAACCTCTCGAGTTTTGAGAATAAATTTTTTCTCTTCATTACATACATTACTTCATCAAATCCGTAGCAGCTGTAAAAGAAGTAGATCATGTTGCCGAAAATGGCCTTCGGAATTCGTGTATACACAATCAGGTTGGCGAGATTGTTTTTTCCGTTTATTCTGTAGAAATTAGCTAATCTTTCAAAAATTGGAACAATATCAAATCGTCTGTATTCGGTTGTTCTGATTGCAGAGTCTGACCTTTGAACATAGAAATAGGTAATTTCATTGCTGATATGAATTCTGCTTCCGAAAATTAGTGCTTTAAGTGCAAATTCAGTGTCCTCCCCATAAACGACACCCGGAGTGAATCTGATGCCGTAACCCTTAATTATATCGGCACGGTAGGCGAGCTGGAAAAAGTTAAACAATATCTCCATGTTGAGTTCCTTTCTGATGAAATCGTCTGTGGAGATTATGCTCTGATTGAAATAGGATGATTTGAATAATTCATTATCGTGCTTTTTTGCAAAACGGGTTAAGTTAAAGTCATATCCTTCCACATACAACTCAGATAAATGGTTTTCCAAAACGTAATCGTCACCGTCAACGAATACAAGATATTCCCCTTCGGAAACTTCGATTCCGTGGTTTCTTGCAACGCTGACCCCTGCATTTTCCTGATGGATTATCTTGTATCTGACACCACAGCCCTTTAGTGTGGATTTGATAATGTTGAGGCTGTTGTCGGTTGAGCCGTCATCTATGACAATGATTTCATAATCAGTGAAATTCTGATTAATTACTGATTTGAGGGTTGTACCTATATATTCCTCACAGTTATATACTGGTATTATAACACTGATTTTAATATCTCCCATATTGCCACCATTATTTTAATAGATAATCAACAACTCTTTCAGATGCATGACCGTCAATTTCGTCAAATTGTGTCTTAACAAATTCTAATATTCTGCTTTCATCGAATTCATGATTTTTAATAACATCAATCAGCTGATTGGAATCATAAACTACAGGTCCCGGAACTGTAGATTTGAAATCAAAATAAAATCCTCTTTCCTTGTTTAGATAACTATCATAATCATAAGTGAAAAATACAATAGGCTTGTTTAAAAGAGCAAATTCTATCATGATGGAGGAATAATCGGTAATCAGTATGTCACTAATCAAAAGCAGCTCCTGTTCTGAAGGATAGTCGCTGCAGTCAATATAATCCCCTCCTGCGGAAATATCGTCCTTGTAGAAATTCTTGATTTTCGGATGAAGTCTGAGAGCCAAAACATATTCATCACCTAAAGACTCATTGAATTTCTCCAAATCAAGGAAATCAAAAACGTTATTGTACTTTTCCTCATCCCTGAATGTAGGAGTGTAGAGAATAATCTTTTTATCGGAACTGAAATTGTACTTTTCGAAAAATTTGGATTTCAAATCCTCAATGTCATGGTCTTCAAAATAATAATCCGCTCTTGGAAGACCCAAAGGCTTGATTTTGGTTTTTGGAATTTGAAAAGCCTCACGGTAAAATTCCTGAATATTTCGTGAAGAGACTATTAGATAATCCGTATGTTCCCCTGCCTTTTTGAGCACTTTCCTGCTTTTCAAATCAACTGATCCGCCGAATTTCTTAAATGCACCCGGCGCATGCCATAGCTGGACAACAATATTTTTAGGGCTGAAGTTCATGAACGCCAAAGGAAAAAAGTTATCATTTAAAAATATGAATCTGGAGCTAGCTAAGGTTTTAAAAGCACTGAAAGATAGCTTATCCTTGTAGAAAAAATGAAAATCGAAATTTCCTCTTTTTTCAAATTCCTTTTTTATATAATCCAAATTGCCTTTAAAGGATTCGTTGGAGTCTATTATGAACGTGACCCTGTTTTTTTCTACATAAGTGTATTTGTATAATTTAAATAAGGCTCCATAAATCCTATGTTTAATATACCTCATAAAAATCAAATGTAATCAGTGGAAGAACGCCAATATTCCAGGTATGGATTCCATCATTGCCTGAATACCTAAAATAAAGATAGCTAAACCTCCGATGAAATTAATAGCTCGTGAGTATTTCATTGCAAATCTGGTACCGAAAGTACCTATCAAAAGCCAGCAGGAAGCTGCAATTAAACTTAAAATCGCAAGTCCAAGTGGGTTAACGGCAGCTGCAACACCCTGAGCAGCCAAAATTAAGTTTTCAATGTTTCCGAATATTAATAATGCGGAAAACTGTTTAATACCTGTGGACACTTTATTCACCCCTTATGGAAACAAACATTGCCTGCAAACCTAAAATGAAGATGGCAAGTCCGCCGATGAAATCAATGAAATCAACATAATCGATTAAAAGTTGAGTTCCAAAAGTTCCAATAATTAACCACAAACTTACACAGATTAAACTTGCAATGCCCAATTTTACGGGGTTTACTCCTGCAACAACTCCCTGTGAAGATAGTACAAGATTTTCTATATTTCCAAAAACAATTAAACCTACAAATGGTAAATATTGTTCCAACATCCAAATCACCATTTCCCCTAATCATCCAGAACGAACCGTCTGAATAATAAAATTCCAATAATGAATATTAAAGAATAATAATATTTAAAAGTATCCATGATATGAAAAATTAGTTTTTAAATAAATTAAACAATAATATAACGAATGATGTAAATCATCGATGAAAAAATGAACAGTTGGTATAAAAAAAATAAAAAAAATGAAGTAATAAATAAAAAAAAGAGGTACATTTCAAGTGTAAAAATTATCTGTCCCCATACATTTTTTCATAATACTTCTGATAATCCCCACTCTTGACCTGATCAGTCCAGTCCTGATTATCAAGATACCACTGGATTGTTTCTGTTATTCCAGTTTCAAATGTATATGACGGAGACCATCCCAAATCATTTTGTATTTTGGTTGAATCGATTGCATAACGTCTGTCATGACCTAACCTGTCAGTTACAAATTCAATCAATGAATCATCCTTGCCCAACTCTTCCAAAATTAATTTGACAATGTAGATGTTTTCCTTTTCATTGTTTCCGCCGATATTGTAAACTTCACCAAGCTTACCCTCATGCAAAACCAAATCGATAGCTACACAATGGTCATGGACATGCAGCCAGTCCCTGATGTTTTTGCCGTCACCGTAAACAGGCAGCTTTTTGCCTTCAAGAGCATTTGAAATCATTAACGGAATTAATTTTTCAGGAAACTGATACGGACCGTAATTGTTTGAACATCTAGTGATATTAATAGGCAAATCAAAAGTTTCACCGTATGCGCGGGCAATCAAATCCCCACCTGCTTTTGAAGCTGAATAAGGACTGTTAGGCTGCAGAGGAGTGGTTTCAGTGAAATATCCTTCAGGACCTAATGTTCCGTAAACCTCATCTGTTGAAATCTGAATGTATTTTTCAACACCGAACTGCTTGGAAGCGTTTAGGAGAGTCTGTGTACCCAAAACATTTGACTTTATAAAGATTTCAGGATCTTCTATGCTTCTGTCAACATGGCTTTCAGCTGCAAAGTTAATCACATAATCACACTGCTCAACCAAATCATCGACAACTGATTTGTCCCTGATGTCACCTTTGACAAATGAATAATTGTCCTTATCTTCAATATCCTTCAAGTTTTCAAGGTTTCCGCAGTAGGTCAGAGCGTCAAGGTTAATGATTTCATATTCTGAGTATTTATTAACCATATACCTTACAAAATTGCTTCCGATAAATCCTGCTCCACCTGTAACAAGTATTTTTGTCATGTCAATCACTCGTATTTGATTTGAGATTCCTTAAGGGTTTTCCATTCCTTATCCTTGTCGGACAAGATTATCTCGTCAATATCATCTATAGGCCAGTCGATTGCAATGTCCGGGTCATCCCACATGATTCCGCTTTCGTCTTCGCCGTGGTAAAATTCTGTGCATTTATACTGGAATTCGGCTTCGTCGGATAAAACAACAAAACCGTGAGCGAATTTTGGTGGAATGTATAACTGTTTTTTGTTTTCCTCAGACAAGATGGCGCCCGCCCATTTTCCATAGGTAGGGGAGTCCGCCCTCAGGTCAACTCCGACATCGAAGACTTCACCTTTAATTACACGTACCAATTTGCCTTGTGGATAATTGACCTGCAAGTGAAGGCCTCTTAAAACTCCTTTTGAGGATTTTGATTGGTTATCCTGAACAAAGGTCAAATCGTAACCTGCCTCTTTAAAGTCATTTTCATTATATGATTCCATGAAGTATCCCCTGTTGTCCTCAAAGACAGTAGGTTCAACTGTAAACATTCCTTCAATGTCCAACTCAGTAAATTTAAATTTTCCCATAAATATCACTTTTTAACTAAATTAAATAAGTATTGCCCATAATCAGTTTTTTTAAGTTCATTTGCGGTCTTTAACAATTCCTCATCGTTAATGTAACCTTTAAGATAGGCTATCTCTTCAATACAGGCAATGTATAATCCTTGCCTTTTTTGAATGGTTTCAATGAAATTGGAAGCCTCCAAAAGCCCCTCATGAGTACCTGTGTCAAGCCATGCCATACCTCTTCCTAAAAGTTCGACCTTGAGCTTTCCACGTTTTAAATACTCTTCATTGACTGATGTAATTTCCACTTCCCCTCTTTCAGAAGGTTTAACGTTTTTTGCTATTTCAATTACATCATTATCATAAAAATAAAGACCAGGTACAATATAATTTGATTTAGGTTTTTCCGGTTTTTCCTCAATGGAGAGAACATTCCAGTCGTCATCGAACTCGACAACTCCGAATGCTTCAGGGTTGTTTGTGTAATATCCGAATATCACAGCACCTTCTTTCAGGTTTTTAGCCCTTTCGAGTATTTCTGTAAATCTGTGTCCATGGAAGATATTGTCTCCAAGAATCAAAGCAACATTATCGTCACCGATGAATTCCTCACCTATAATGAATGCCTCTGCAAGACCATTGGGGTTTTCCTGAACCTCATAAGAGAATTCAACACCTAGACTGCTGCCGTCACCAAGCAAATCCTTGAACATTGGCAGGTCACGTGGAGTAGATATAATTAATATTTCCCTAATTCCTGCAAGCATCAATACTGAAATAGGATAATAAATCATTGGCTTATCATATAAAGGCAATAACTGCTTTGAAACCGCTTTTGTAATTGGATAAAGACGTGTTCCAGAACCACCTGCAAGTACTATACCTTTCATAACAATCACTAAAATAAAGGTTTGTTGTTAATGATTAAAATATATATTTAAAAAAAGAGTTGAAAGTTATGGATAACTTTCAAATTTCAAAAAGTCGTTTTCGTCTGCTGCATCCTTGAAGGTATCAATAATGTCCTTGTCGACTGCACTGGCATTGATCAGCTCTATTTCGCAGTCCATTTCGGTAAGGCAGTCATATAATGCATCGAGGTTTTTACCGTAATAGTCCGGCAGGTCAAGTGCCTCGGCCAAATAGTCATGGCCTTTTTGTTTGATTAATTCGCCGTCCAACTGCATTTTAAACCTCTTTAAATGTATTATAATGGTCTGAAGTATAGTATACCTTGAAATCGCCGGAATTGTAGACTATTCTTTCAGCTCCACGTGCGGTTCCGTTTGCGTTAATGTCGCATTCGATGTATTTTGCATCTGAATCAGGAAGGACATGCTGACGATTTGTGAAGGTATCTCCACCTATGCTTTTTCCCGGAGCATAATTTTTAAGCGGCCCACCATGCCATCCTAGAGCCTGCGCTTCCTTTTTGGTTATATAGTTGCTTGGAAGCTTATGATACTCCTTGATGTATGCCGCAACCTCGTCTACAGTACAGTACTGGCCGTCTTCATCAACGCTTACAGATGATGAATCGTCCCCGAACTTTAAAAAATCAAAAAATCCTGCACTTACGCTGCCTATGGTAAACAGCGCAATGACAAGTGCAATGATTAATACCAGTTTCTTGTTCATTTAATCAACTCTATATATTCGCTAATAGCTTCCTTATAATCCCTTAACGGTTCAAATCCGTTTTCAATCCATTTCTCATTTTTCAATACTGAATAGCTTGGTCTAGGTGCCGGCCTTGAAAATTCAGATGCGGTAACAGGAATTACTTTAACATCCCTTTCGGCAATTTTGAAGATGTATCGTGCAAATTCACACCATGAACAGCTTCCGGAGTTTGTAAGGTGGTATATTCCGTAGTAATCTGTTTCAATCAGCTGTGAAATTCCATAGGCCAGATCAGGAGTGTATGTTGGTGTTCCAACCTCATCGTAAACAACTGTGATTTCCGGATGATTTTCGGCCAACTCAAGCATTGTCCTCGGGAAGTTTTTGCCGTTGATTCCATAAAGCCATGCTGTCCTTACTATGAAAAATTTGTCCAGTATTTCCTGAATGGCCTCTTCTCCCTGAAGTTTGCTTTTGCCGTAAACGCTGATAGGACCTATTTCACCATCTTCGGCAATAGGATCCCTTGCACTTCCGTCAAAAACATAGTCAGTACTTACATGAACGAGCGGACAGTCGACTTCCCTGCATGCAAGAGCGAGATTTCTAACGCCCTCTCCATTGACGGCATATGCCAAATCCTGATTGGTTTCGCATCCGTCTACATCGGTATATGCCGCTGAGTTAATGACAACATCAGGCTTATTTTCCTTTATAATTTTCATTGTCTTATCCTTATCGGTAATGTCCAATGTTTTGGAGGTGGTCAAGACCAGTTCATGGCTGTCCTTTAAGACTTCCTCTAAATCATGGCCCAACATTCCGTTGGAGCCTGTAATTAAAATCTTCATGATAATCCCTTAAAAGTTTAATATATAGTTTAGATATATATTAGTTTAAATATTTAAAATGGGAGTTAAAATTATGAAAGTATGTATTATGGGTCAAGGATATATCGGACTTCCAACTGCCGCTCTTTTTTCAAGAAGCCACTGTGACGTTGTTGGAGTAGACATTAACGAAGAAATGATTGAAAACCTGAACAAGGGAATAATCCATATTGAAGAACCCGGAATAGCTGACATTATCAAAAAATCCGTTAAAAAACATACCTACAAAGCATCATTAACTCCTGAAAAAGCCGACGCTTTCATTATTACAGTACCTACACCTTATATTGTTGAAAACTACAGCTGCGATTTAAGCTATGTAATAACCGCATGTGAAACAATAATTCCATATCTGGAAAAGGGAAATACCGTAATCATTGAATCTACAATAGCTCCTATGTCAACTGACGAAGTAATTAAGCCTATTTTTGAAAAGGCTGGTTTTACCATAGGAAAAGACTTATACCTTGCACACTGTCCTGAAAGAGTTCTTCCGGGCCGTATTTTGGAGGAGCTTGTCCACAACGACAGAATCATCGGTGGAGTGACACCTGAATGTGCCGTTAAAGCAAGTGAAGTATATGGCCAGTTCGTTGAAGGATATCTAATGCTTACCGAAGCGAAAACAGCGGAACTTTCAAAATGTATGGAAAATACATTCAGGGACGTCAATATTGCCCTTGCAAATGAACTTGCAAAAATCTGTGCCGAAATTGGTGTGAACGCTCTTGATGTTATTAAAATGGCAAACAAACATCCAAGGGTAAACCTTCATTCCCCAGGACCTGGTGTCGGAGGCCACTGCCTTGCAATTGATCCTTACTTTATTTATGCAAAGGCACCTGAAACCGCCAAAATCATCAAGCTTGCACGTGACACAAACAAATCCATGCCGTCATTTGTATGCGAATACGTTAGGAAAATAATCCCTGACGGCAAAATAGCAGTATTTGGAGTTTCCTATAAAGGAAATACCGGTGATGACCGGGAAAGTCCGGCTTATGAAATTATAGCTGAGCTTGAAGAGAACGGCTATGAAGTTGCCATTCACGACCCTCACATCGACAGGGATGAATTTGTAAGTTTTGCCGATGCAGTTGACGGTGCTAAATTGATACTTATTTTATGTGACCATGATGAATTCAAGCATCCTGATTACGAGTTAATCAGCAAAAAAATGGAAAATCCAATCATCTTCGATACAAAAAACATAATATACAAAGTACCGGATGACATGACACTTTACAATTACGGTAACCTGTATACAATCAATACCAAATGAAGACAATTTTCCACAGTCAAAGCAATTTAATGAAGTTAAAGCAATATTACAGGCTAAAATCAACTTAAAAATCTTTATTAATGATATTGACAAAATATATTACTTAATTAATTGAATTAAGTGATATAATGAAACTGGAAGTGTTTATCAGCAGTAATATCGAAGAGTTTAAAGAAGAGCGAAAACTCTTGCGGGATGAACTTTTAAATGATCCTGTTTTGAACAAATTTATTGAGCCATATCTTTTTGAATACGATGGAACCAAATCACAATCCGCAGATGAAGTTTTCATTAATGAAGTTGAATACTGTGACATTTACATCGGCATTATTGGTTCACAGTATGGAGACATATACCGTCATGGATACTCAGCAACTGAATACGAATATGACACATACATGAAAAAGCATGCAGATGCCTATCTTTTCGTAAAAAATGTTTATACAAGAGATGACGGTAGCAAAAGCTTTTTTAATAGAATTTCAAAAAAGCACAAATACAAAAAGTTCAACAACCCGCAGGAATTGGTTGAAGAAGTGAAAAAATCAATTTTGGAATGCATTCAGGAAAAATTAAATCCTGGAATTTTCGATGTTCGACTTCTGAAAAACTCCTCATGCGATGATGTTGACCCAAGGGCGATAGAGATATTTTTTAACAGCCTGACCGACAAGGCACTTAAACAACTGAAAGGCCTTAGAGACTTGGACAAAATTCTAGAGTACATTGGCGCCGGTGAAATTGATGAGCTGGGAAATTTCAATCTGAATACTGCAGGCGCTCTGTTTTTTGCAAAAGACATCTCCAAATTCAGAATAGACCATGACATCAAGATGGTACGTTTCAATGGCAATGAAAGACTGGAAATTATTGACCGCTTCATGTCCAAAAGCCCATTTTTCATTTTGCTTGAAGAATTTGATGAATTTTTCTGGAAAAATACAAAATTAGGTGCAGTTGTGGAAGGTATGAAACGTGTTGACATACCTGAATATCCGATTAAAGCTATACGTGAAGGATTTGTAAATGCCCTAGCTCATAGAAACTATGAACTGATTGGAAACTGCATCACATTCTACATCTATGACAACAGAATTGAAATAATAAGTCCAGGAGAACTCCCATATCCTATGACATTGGAAACATTGGGGATAGAAGAAAATCCAAAACATAGAAATGAAAACATATGCAGAATTTTTGGAAGAACAAAGTACATGGAACACGTTGGTACCGGAATAAAACGTATGCGCGATGAAATGAGAGATGCAGGTTTAAAAGAACCTGAATTTTTCAATCATGGATTTTTTGGTGTAAGATTCTTTGGTCCTGATGGTAAATTGATATACAAAAAAGAAAATGAAAGTTACAACTTTAAAGACTAAACAGAATACAACCTTAATGAAAGACAATTAGAAGCTTTGAGAAAGATTGTAAATGAAAAATTCGTTTTTACATATAAAACTTATTGTAAATATTTCAATGTCTCTAGAACTACAAGTAGAAGAGATTTAGATGACTTAGTAGAAAAGAAATTAATTAAAAATATTAAATTAGGAAAAGAAAAAAATTTTTCAATGGTCAGATAAACTCAAATTTTGACCACATCTTTTAAAGTTGTTAAAATAAAAATATTGATTAATTATATTATAATTTATAACTTAAATATAATTTTAATTAATCATTATTTTAATTAAAATAAAATCAATGAAAAATGGCCATTTGATGGCCACATAATTTAAAATAATCTATTCACCAAAACTTACTCTTTCGAATTTTTCCAAAGCTTTTAGTGATTTAGTAGCATCCACACCAATTTTTGTAGTTGTTCCATCGCTTTCAGCCACAGGATCAAGAGATGAACCACGAACATTAGGCACTATCATGATGTCCCTGTCACCTTTGACACGTGTTGAAATTGCATATTCAACATCTTCAGCATCGAAAACATTAACATCTGTGTCGACAACAACACAATGCTTGAGTGACGGGTGAGCGGATAACGCTGCCATTATGGCATTTTTTCCATCCCCTTCAGTCTGTTTTCTAATGGAAACAACAGCATGCAACCAGCAGCAGCCTCCTTCAGTTAAAACAACATTTTCTACTGTAGGAACAGCATTTTTTACAGCTTTGAATATCCTTGGTTCCTGTGGAAGACCTTGCAATAGCTTATGTTCAAAGCCTGCAGGCAATATTCCATGGTAATATGGATTATCCTTTTTAATGTGCATGGTTTCCAGATTTATGATTGGCTGGTCACGAATGATGTCATAAGTGTCAGTCAAGTCTACGAATGGGCCTTCAGGAACTGTTTCTGTTACTGATATTTTTCCTTCCAAAATTATATCAGCCTGAGGAACGTTTAAATCTCCGCATTTTATCAGTTCCAAATCACCGCCCTTGAATGCATTTGCAACATCCATTTCATCATAATCAATAGGAATTGAAGTTGTACTTGCAAGCAGAATTGCTGGGTCCATTCCGATGGCTATGGCAATTTCCAAGTCTTCGCCTAATTTTTGAGCCTTTTGGAAATAGGTGTAAAGATTTCTTGGAACAATTCTGATTACCAGTCTCTTATTGTCAAGTACCATCATCCTGTGGATTGAGGCATTTTGAACGCCGGTTTCAGGATCACGTGCAAAAACTACTCCAGCAGTAATGTAGGCTCCACCATCCCTTTTATAATGGGTTAAAATTGGTATTTTATCTAAATCAACATCTGAAGTATCATATTCACTGAAATCTGTAAATTTATCAACTTTTATTGGTCTTTCCATAGCTTCAATAATCTTTTCAGTAATCTGTGAAACTTCGCAGTTTATTGATTTGGCTATTTTTTCACGGGTATTGCAAATTCCTGAAATTACAGGCAAATCGAATCCTTTGACGTTTTTTATAATAACAGTGTCTTTTGGATATTGTCTTAAAACCTTCGCCACTTCAAATTCGCTGGAAAGCTCTTCTGTAATTTCAATTACATTATCGTCATTGATTTTCATAATATCCCCTATAAATTAATTTTTTTATCCTTCAATTTGTCTAAAAGTTCTGTGATGTTCGGATTGTCAATAGCAAATATTTCACCGACAATAACTGCCGCATTTTTACCGTTGTTAATTCCTACAGTTGAAACCGGTACTCCAGGAGGCATATTTACAGTAGTTAGCATGTAGTCATCGCTGTTTTCATTTGTGCATGGAACTCCTATTACCGGCCTGTCAGTGAGTCCGACAATTCCTCCAGTGACTTGAGATGAATTTGAACTGATTCCAATGAAGACCTTTGCATTTTTCATGCATTTTACATAGCTTGTGAATTTCTTATTTGATCTTATTGGACATACAACCTTGATATCATGAGAAATTTTCAATCTTTCCAAGATGGCTGCTGCCTTTTTAGCTGTCGGAAGGTCAGTCTGTCTTCCAACGATGATTGCTACTTCAGCATCCTTGTTTTTGCAGGACCCGATAGCTTCCTCATCAACTTTAACATCATTTATTATTAAATCCTTAACTCTTAAAAATTCGTTTTGAATAAACGGCCTGTCAATATTTTGAACTATGCTTTCATTGCTGTCATATACCTTTTTGGCATATTCCTTTCTAAGTTCAATGACTTTTTGACGTATTTCCTCATCATGAATTCCAATAAATTGAGCAGCCAATATTGCCGCATTATCTCCTCTGTCAATACCCACAGTTGAAATTGGGGAAGGATAAGGCATCTGAACAATGGATTCAAGTGCATCCCTACCGCCAGTCTTAACATCCACCGGAACTCCAATTACAGGTCTTGGAGTATAAGCAGCGATTACACCAGGCAAATGTGCCGCCAATCCTGCAATTCCAATGAAAACTTCAATGCCTGCATCGGTTCCCTGAGAGACGATCTCACGAACCAAATTGGGAGTTCTATGAGCAGATGCGATTTTTAAACTATAAGGTATTTCCAGTTTGTCCAATACATCCATTGCCTTTTCGGCAATTGCAATATCAGAACCGCTTCCAAGAATAATCATTATCTTTGGTGTCAACAAAATCCCTTCTAAAAATAAATTTTAATATACTTATTTTATCTAAATGGTGCAAGAATACCTTGACTTCTTCAAGTCGAGGATGAATTGCACAAAAAGAGCAGTTAGTTATAAAATGCTCTTGCTTATTCTTTATATATTGTCTATTGATATATTATATTTTGTGTTCAAAAATTAGTTGAAATATAACAGATATTTTGATGTGTTTTTTTATGTTTTATGGTTGTAATATTGTTAATGAAGGTTTGAGGGTTAAGTTGTATCCTGATAAGGTTATGAAGGATAAATTTAATCAAAGTCTGGGTAATGCTAGATTTGTCTGGAATAATTTATTAACAGAATACCAAAAAACCTTTGAATTATTTAAACAACATGGCTATACAAAGCTAAAATGCAATCAAACCACATTCAACACCATGTTAACAATGTTGAAAAAACAATATCCATTTTTATATGACAGTGAATCTAGCACATTACAGCAGGTCTATCGTGACTTAATACGTTCATTTAATGGATTTTTTAAAAACATCTCTAATTATCCAAGATTTAAATC
>NZ_SUTM01000030.1 GCF_015062935.1 Methanobrevibacter sp.
ATATATTAGCTTCACTTCATATATTAATTTTACTACTTCTAAATTAAAAATAAAGAAAAATTAGAAAAGAAAAAAATTTTGCTCCTCAAAAATTTTTTAATCCGAATCACTTAAGTTTTTGAAAGAGCCTTTTTAGAAAGTTAGTTTAATTTTAAAAACAGATTTGGACATAATTCCTATTCATGCAATATTTTCAAAATAATCATTAAATTGAAAAATAATCCAAATATAAAAATTATTCAAAAAAATATAATATTTTAACATCAAAAAAAGAAAGAGTAGAGGTGAATACCTCTATAATCCGAAGACCAGATACAATATGAATACAATGAACAGTACCCAAACGAGAGGGTTTAGTTCTTTTGCTTTTCCGGTTGCTGCTGCGACAATAGTGTATGTGATAAAACCAAATGCAATACCAAGGGAAATTGAATATGACAATACCATCATGATTATGGTCATGAATACAGAAGCAACAATAGCTAAATTATCCCATTCGATATCTCTGATTTGTACAAACATGAGGATACCTACGGTAACCAGTGCAGCTGTAGTAACTGAAGATGTAAACAGAGACAGGATTGTAGGTGCTATGAATACTGAAAGGAGGAATAAGATTCCAGTAATGATAGCGGTAAGACCGGTTCTTCCACCAAGACCTATACCTGTTGCACTTTCTACATAAGCTGTTACAGTACTTGAACCGAATATAGCTCCGACGATTCCGCCTATTGCGTCACTTATAAATGCTCTGTTGATTCCTTCGGTTGTTCCGTCTTCTTTTTCATATCCACATTCTTTTGCAAGAGGGATTAATGTTCCTGTAGTATCGAAGAAGGTAACAAACAGTAATGAGAAGATAATGATGATTAGTGTTGGAATGTTTTTGAATAATTCTGTAAATCCTTGTGCAAATCCGCCGAAAACACTGAAATCAAGGTTGAATGATATCCATTCTGTTGGAATTGCTGGCATTACTGCTTCAGCTCCTGCACCGTAACCTAATGCAGTCATGATGATTCCTAAAATAGCAGTAATTACTAAACCTAAAAATACTGCTGCAGGTATTTTTCTCACATACAATACAAGTGTGATTGCAACACCGATTAAAGCCAATAGGACAGGTGCTGAAGAAACGCTTCCGAGTGCAACTATTGTAGCAGGATCAGATATGATGATTCCTGCATTTGCCAAACCTAAAAATGCAAGGAAAAAACCGATACCTGCACCGATTGCAAGTTTCAAGTCTTTAGGAATTGCGTTTAGGATTGCTTCCCTTAAACCGATGATTGTGATTATTAAAAATATTATACTTGACAAGAGAACCGCAGCAAGTGCAGCCTGCCATGAAAGACCCATACCCAAAACAATAGTATAGGTGAACAATGCATTTAATCCCATTCCAGGAGCAAGACCAACAGGATAGTTGGCGATTAACCCCATTAATATACAGGCGATACCGGATGCAAGAGCGGTTGCAATGAATACGCCTGAAAGTGACATTCCTGTTGCAGATAACATTCCAGGGTTTACTCCTAAAATATAGGACATTGCAAGGAATGTTGTGATACCTGCAAGAAGTTCTGTTTTAAAGTCAGTTTTATTTTCATCTAACTTAAATAATTTATTAAACATATAACACCTCGCTGTGTAATATTATTTATATATAAAGACAGTAATAAATTAATCGATGAAAATTCAGTATTTGTCTTAATAGCTAAACAGTTAGCAACTATTCTTACTAAAAGTTAATAAAATACATTCTTTTAAAATTATAACTTGAATATTATTAAAATATTTAAAAATAACCATCAATTTTAAATAAATTGTTTAATAAAATTGAAAATAATGAGTTTTAATTTAATATCAACATCACTTATAGCAATTGCACTTGCAATGGATGCATTCAGCGTGTCGATGACCAAAGGGTTTACGCAAAAGCATCTGACAAAATCCCAGATATTATATTACGGACTGTTTTTCGGCGGATTTCAGTTCATGATGCCGATTTTAGGATATGTCTGCGGAAATGCAATTGCATCAATCATTGAATCACTTGCATCAATCGTAGGATTCATACTTCTTCTGGCAATCGGTTTGAACATGATACGAGAAAGTCTCACAGGAGATGATGATGAGATTACCGATAACTTTTCATTCAGGGAAGTTACACTGCTTGCAATTGCAACAAGCATAGATGCATTTGCAGTCGGAATAACAATTGCACTTTTAAAGGATCCGCTCCTTATATCTTCTGCAATAATCGGTATTGTAGCCTTTGGATTCAGCATCCTGGGAATATTCATAGGCAAAAAGATAGGCAACTATGTAGGTGATAAGTTCCAGATTCTCGGTGGTGTGATTCTTGTTTTAATCGGTGTTAAGATTTTGCTTGGTTTTTAAAAAAAAATAGTTTTATCACCAGCGTTTAAGCCAGTGAAATTTAAATTTAACGTCTGTATCTCTGTCTGTACCTGCTGACTCTTACTATATGGTATGAAACAAATGCAATTATAGCCAGAAGTATCACTATAAATTTGGTTACAAACATGGATGTTATATAATCGAAAGTACCTCCAACACTTACTGTGGCATTGGCATTGCTTGTCTGATTTTCGCCGGAAAATGTAACATTACCCAAATGTGAATATTTAGGAGCTATAGGAATGTCTTCAGCCTTGACGTATTTGCCTGTGAAATTGACATTATCACAGAGTCCTCCTGTACTCATGCCCCACATGGATCCATCGTCGTTGGACAGGTAAACATCAGTTACATTACTTTCATTACCACATACGAAGTTGAATGTGGTTACATCCCTTCTGGTAAGACCGAAACCGTCGGAAATTGCCAGATTTACCATTGCGTCTACCTTATCAGAAGTATTTAAATCAACGTTTCCTGATCTAAAGAAACTGTATTTGTTTGGAATAGAAACATATTCTCCAGGATTTAGTTTTCCTGTGAAATGGGTATCAGCTGTTGCAATACCGTAATTTCCATTAGGCGCTTTGATAAGTAAATGACCTAATCCATATGCAGCTTTAATCGCTTGGACCTGTTCCAAACCGCTTTCAGATATTGTATTGTTGTCATTTACCATGGAGCCGGTGATATTTTCAATTTTCTTGTTGTCATCACCGTCATCTATTCCTCCATAACCAATAACCCAACCGTCATTTGTTATGATTACCTGACAGAAATAACCAGCAGATGTTTTATATTGTTTTATAGCTTCCTTGCCGTGCCAGTTTATCTTTTCAATGTAAATGTCAGCAGCGTTTCCTGCATCTCTTCTGAATGAAAACATACTGTTGTTCCCATCCATTTGCAATACAACAGAACAGCACCCAGTCATGTCAGATTCGTTATAGTTCTCTAAAATGCTCTGGATGTCATGGGTATTTTCAACAGAAGAAGCGCTTGCAGCTATAATTGAAACAAACAATATAACTAAACTGAATATAAATACACTCTTTTTAAAGTCCATGTAATCCTCGTTAAAAATTTGTTTAAAATAACTTATAAGTTATCATAATAATATTGTACTTCCTTAGTATTTATAGTATTCTAATATCACAATTAATGTAAAATAAATGTTTAAATTTTTTAGATATTTTCATAGTTTTATTTATTTTCAAAATTCCTTATTTACAATCAATAATTATGCCAATATGTAAAATTGCTTTGAGTTATAAAAATTGTTACTGTTTAAAACTTGTTATTTTAAATAAAAAGAAAATCTAATAGGTTATTTGTGAAATGAAGTATTTTAATTTCATATGTAAACATCGGTGAAATCTTCATAATCAAATTTAAAAACAGACTGCCGGCGGGCATTGGTATTTGCTTGTTATTACAGCCTCCCCAAACTAAATGTAAAGGGAGGTGGTAATATGTTATTAATATACGTTAACATCAGTGTTGATATAACATTTATATTAATACTAATAATTTTAACAAAAAAACAGCATATTGCCGTCGAATAACGAGTAAACGAGATGAATCAATTATAGATGGGTTTTTTAGAGATTTATTCTCCCATCTGTTTTTCCCTATCTTAGATTCATCTCAACCATTTTATTAAACCTAGAAGGATTAATAAAATTAATTATAATTATATTTTAATCATTTATAAAGTTTTTGATTAATATAAGTTATTTTCGTTGGTTAAATCCCAATGAATCTATCAATATCGAAACAATATACCATTTTAGGTGAATTAAATGAAAACAACCATCCTCAAAATATTAAAACAGATTGAAGTTAATGAAAATATTGAAATATTATATGCATGTGAAGCGGGAAGTCGTGTATGGGGATTTTCAGGCGAAGATTCAGATTATGATGTGAGATTCATATACAAAAAGGCAAGTGTCAGTGATTATTTATCCCTTAAAAGTGAAAGTGACGTTATTGAATATGAAGGCGATAATTTTGACATTATAGGATGGGACTTGAACTTCCACCAACTTTTAAGAAGTTGGGGATTCTCGATTTTTTAACATGCTCTTTGTTGAGTGGAATGTTAATACTTTCGAGCCGATACCCGCGCACCGCAGGCCATGACAATCCCAAATATGAAATTGTCTTTATTATTTTTTCTAGGATTAATCTTAATCCTTCATTTTTTATATTAATACTTGCATTTAAGTCCCTATCATGATGTTTTCCACATACCGGACAGATCCAATCTTCTTCACCCAATTCCAAATCATAGTATTGGTATCCGCAGTTGCTGCATTTTTGGCTTGAAGGGAAAAATCTTCCCACTTGAATTATTTTACGATTGTTTCGCTCTGATTTGTATTTTAGTTGTCTTATTATCTCGTATAATGATATGCGTTGTAATTTTGGAGCCCAATGCTTATTTTTAAACCATCCTTTTATGTTTAGTGTTTCTAGTACTATTACCTGATTGTTTTTTACTATATGGTGTGTGATTTTGTGATATTGGTCGTTTTTCTTGTTGATTTTCTTGTTCAATGCTTTCCAGTATCTTTTTTGAGCTATACAATAATTTTTGCTTCCCGGTTGTTTTTTGCTCATTTCACGCTGATAATATTTAACGTTTTTCTCTTCTCGTGTTAAATCAAATTCTTCGATTTTTAAACCATTGCTGCAGGTTAATGGTCTTCTAATACCCATATCAATGCCAACGGCTTCAAAACAGTACTTCAAGGGAGTATTTATTGTGTTTATGTTTATTATTCCCATGTATATGCCATTTTCGTGTTTGATTGTTATGTTGTTGATTTTGGATTCCTGTATTTTTTGTTTATGTTCTTTACTGGTTTTGAATTTGATTTTACCGATTGTCGGTATTTGTATCCTGTTTTTTCGTTCATTTAAGTGGATGTTATTGTTGTTGGCTTGTATTCTAAATGAGGTATTGGGATTTTTTTCTGATTTGAACTTGGGAAATCCAGCACCTTCTTTCTTATGTTTATTATATGCTTTTATAAGATCCCGGTAAACCTGCTGTCGGCTGCTGGATTCACTTTTTTCAAGAAATGGATATTCATTTTTTAGTTCTTTGAGAATATTGTTTAAGTTTTTCTGTGTTGGTTTCACGTTTTCATATTTTATTTTTACAAGCAGTTTATTCCAAATAAAGCCCCTATTGCCAATATTTTGATTAATTATCTTTTTCTGCTCATCGGTAGGATATAATCTAATCTTGACTGCTTCAGTTACATCTTGTTTTCCCCCACAATAGTTATTTTCATCAATACAACTTGACATATTTACTATTATTAGCAAACAACATATATAAAGAAAGTGAGAGAGCATTTGAAAACTAATCATTTCAAATGAAAATTATTGATTAATTATATTATTTTTCTCGTTGCCGTTCAATATACTGACGGATTGTTTCAATATTCGCTCCACCAGTTGTTGTAATAAAATAACCTGTTTTCCAAAAAGCACTTTTCCATAAAACTCTTTTTTAAAACTGGATATTGTTTCTTTATTATTCTGCTACTTGCACTTTTATAAGAATTAATGAATTTAACCAAATTAGTACTTGGTTTAGCTTCAAATAAAATATGAATATAATCAACCTCCCAATTCACTTCTTTAACTACAATACCATATTTAAAACCAATATTATCAAAAATAACCATTAATGAATCGAATATATCTTCATTAATTACCTTTCTACGATATTTAATCACCAATACTAAATGATAAGTTAATATGTATACTGAATGCTGATTCCTATTCAAAATACTACCCATAATAATCATTATAAGAAAATAACAATTTAAAAGTTAATAAAAAAATAGTATACCCAACTTGCAATTCATCCACAACTTTACAGAAGTTGTGGTATTCTTGCATTATTAAGATAAAAACATTGATCTTTCTGATGAAAGCAAAGCAGATATTCTGAATTTGGTTGACTGTTATTCAGAAAATTGTAATGAAATCACCGAAGATGAGATTTTCAGGATAAATAATTTCATCTTGAAATCATTGAATATGATGAAAAGAGTTAAAGTGAACCCTCATAAAGAAATAGAAGACTATGATGAAAGATTCAGGGAAATTCTAATGATTATGGGTGATGATGATGTTTGATTTTGAACAGCTGGCGGAGATGACATTCCTGATATTTGCACTTGATGAGGAAGTGGTCCTGAATAACGGAGTTGTAATCAACAGAGATAATTTTTCATCATATATTTCGCTGATATTTGATGCCTGAATTTACATTAACGATTGATTTTTTGAAAAAATGCTCTAAATATATTAACCCATATATATGTAATAGTTGAGATACAGTAATTTCGCAAAATGCAGATGTTAATGTAAATTATGAAATTTAATAAAAATTAACAGATTTTATAAATTTTAATAAATCTTATAAAATCCAGGGATTTTCCAGTGTTGTTATACTAACTAAAAAAACGTATAATATTAATATATTATTATTGTACCCTATATTCAGTATAGGAATTAAATAAGATATATACAACTTTATTTAATAAATTGAAGCTCAAATATGGATTATTTTTAGTTAAAATTCCGTTAGTGTAATATTACAATAGTCGGAAAAGTATTTCCGTATAATTTACTACAATATGTATTAATAGATATTATATAAAAAATAGATATTATGGGTAAATATATATTGTAACTATTATATCTATTATAACTATTAATGTATATTTACAGATAATAGATATTATACTATTAATAGTATTATATGTAAATCTGTATTTAAAGAAATACAGAAAGTATATATTTACTGTATTTTTGTATATACAGAAACTACTGTTAATACATATTTTACCATTTATGCTCAAGTAATATTAAGAAAATGCAATAAATCAATAGCTACATATATATCAAGCTAATGATATAGACTATTTTCTTCAAATTTGCTGTTTTTTATTAAAATTTATGAAATTTAATAAAATTTAGCGCCTGTATCTTATGAATTTTACAAAACGTGAAACAATGAAATACAATAACACAACAAAAATTACCAAAAGCACATAAAACATCAATACTGTAAGCCTATCGGCAGATGTGTTTTCACTTTCAAAGCTGAATGAGCCTATTTGCATATAATCAGGACCGATAGGAATGTCAGATGCCTTAATGAGAGTATCATTGACATAAATATCGTCAATATAAACAGTATTGTTGACTCCCAGATAAGATCCGTTCTCATTTGCAGCATAAACAGTAACGTTATTGTGATTATCAGACATGTTGATGTCATAGGTTATTATTTCACGTCTGTCAAGACCATATAAGTCCTGCTGAGACAAATCAGTCATTTCTCTAATTTTATCAGGGCTTGCAAGTGATATTTCACCTGCTCTTGAATATGAATAATCATTTGGAATAGAAATATAGTGTCCAGGTTCCAGTTTGCCTGTTTTGAGCTTGTCAACATTGGCAAAACCGTAATTACCGTTAGGTGCCTTAATTACAACATGTCCTCTACCGTAAGGCTGTTTCAACTTCTGAATTTTTTCCAGACTTTCAGTTGAGATAGTATTGTCTTTTGTAATCATATCTGCGGTTATATTTTCAGCTATTTGATTGTCTATGCCGTCATCTGTTCCGCCTAATCCTATAATCCATCCGTTTTCAGTAATGATTACATGGCAAAAATAGTTGTTGTCTGTCTTATATTGCTTTATTGCAGGCATTCCATGCCAATTAATCTTTTCAATATGAATATCAGCATCCAAATCGGAATCACGCCTGTAGGACATCAGTGTGTTGTTTCCATCTTCCTGCAGAATAATGGAACAGCACCCAATCATGTCAGTTTCATTGTTATTTTGTAAAACAATAGGCAAATCATCATTATTTTGATAATCTGAGACAGAAAAAGCACCGATTGTTGAAATAAAAATAATAAAAATACTTAATATAAAAATTTTCTTAGCCAAATTCATAAAAACCCATAATAAAATTGTTACAATTATATATTAGGCCAATATACTATTTAAATTCATTTAATTTTTATATTAAGTTTCTAAACGTTAATTAAATCTGAAACTGTTGGCTTTCAATTTCTGTTTCATTTGCTCACGGTCAATGTGAATATACTTGTCTGTTGTTTGAGAGTTGGAATGGCCTGCAATGGACTGTACCTCGGCTACTGTTAATATTTCAGCATAATGGGACAGTGCAGTGTGTCTTAGAATGTGGACACTGACATTTTTGGAGTAATTTACAGGACAGTCAATTCCCTCACTTTTTATTCTCTCATCACATTCACGTGCATGTTTTTTAATGATATCCTGAACACCACGCTTTCCTATACGGTTTCCTTTAATGTTGGTAAAGAGCTCTTCACGTGTTACCTCTTCAGCTGCCTTTTTTCTCTGAATGACCGGCCTGTAGACATCGTGAGTGTTTTTTCTAAGCTTTGTGATCCTGTCCATCATCATATCATTCAGGCTTACCAATGTATCGAAGGTTATGAATGTTGTACGGTCTTTAAGCTCACCTTTTGTGGTTTCTGCACGCAGATAAACATCAATGAACTCATTTGAATCTGATGGAAGTTCATAAAAACCGTTTTCATCAATTGGAACCTGAATATCAGACTTGTTTAGAAGCACAAGTTCCTTAAGCCTCATCCCGGAATCAATGAAAGTTCTGCAAATCGCGTAATCTCTTTTGTTTCCGCTCTGTTCGATTGTATCTAAAAAGAAATTGGATTGTGGCCATGTCAGGGATATTTTTTCTATTCTTTTTTTGGCAGTTTCTGGATCTTCTGCTTTTACTTCAATAATATCCTTCATTTTGATGGTTTCATGGTTGATTTCTTCCTGAACATCTTCTGAGTTTATGAATTCCAAAATGTTCATCATATATGTCTTGACAGTAGTCCTTTTATTCCCACGTTTTTTTAGACAGTACCTACGATAATGTCTTAATTGCTTTTTCACATTGCTACTGTTAAGCTCGTCTATTCCTTCGTTTTCAAGATATTCAATGAATTTGGATATATTAAATGTCTGTTTTTTGATTGTTTCTTCAGTTAAGTTTTTTACCTCTTGCTTTTCTTCCAAGTATTCATCTAGGTAGTCTGTTAGCTCATCAACTTCTATCATAAGCTTTCTCTCCCCTAAATTTCTATACCTAACCCTTGTATATACTATTGTTTTTTTGAGTATATAAATACTTCGTATCTTTTCTTTTTTACTGTATATTATTACATAAAATATACGTTCTCTTTATATATAAAATTTGGTCAATTTGGAGTTTCATTTGGAAATGTCAGAAGTGAAGTAATACATATACATCAAGCGGTTTCGAAATGGTGATTTCTTCAAGTTTTGGATTTGTAATATAAAAAAAGAAAAAAGTAATAATTAATTTTTGGATATTAAAATAAAAATATAATGAATATGAACTTCATGTTATTTTGATTATCTATGTGGATATACTCCATTTTTTTCATATTCATTTTTTAACCAAGTTCGTAAAATTGAATCAACAATTTGATATTTTCGTTTTGAATAATTACCTCCAAAAGATACGTTTCAAACAGTAATGGTATAATATTATATTGTAGAGTGAATCATTAATACTACTATGAGGGAGGACATCCTATATGGAGGTTCTCCCTCTTTTTTTATTTAAGTGTTTTCGTGTTTTTCATTTAAGTAATTTCTTATTATATTAATTTCTTCTTAGCCTCAGTAAACTCCTCATCAGATAACAAACCCCGTTCATGTAATTCTCCTAAACGAATTAACCTATCCATATCTGATTCAGCTTTATCTTTCTCTTCTTGTTTTTCAGCTGCGGCTTCATCTTCAGCCATACGCTGTTCACATAACGCAACAAACCTACCAAACAATTCACGGATAGCCATATAATTAGGATTAGTAGCCCTCAATGATATCTCACCACTAGTAGTAACTAATTTAAACTCCGCATTAATCATACCCACATTATATGGTGCGTCTAAACTATAAATATCAGTATACCTAAAGATTTCCCCTGTTAACTGAAATCTCATACCTTCTTCAGTCATAAATAATATGGTTGGTTTATAAATTAGTTTACCATAATTACCCATAGCTATTAGTTTCCCTGTGGTTCCCATCATAGAACCTGCTACGATTTCATCAGCTCCATGAGTACCTATGGCTACTTCAACTGGTACACCATTTTCTAGTATGTTTTGTATTCTTTCTTCCGGTACTTTATACTCTTCAGGTTCTTTCTTTTTACGTCTAAATAAACCCATGATTATAACACCTCTCTATTACTGATTTATGCTTATCCGGTTTATATAAAATTAACTAGAAAAACAAGGGGTGACAAGAAATCTTTTTTATTCATTTAACACTATTTGAATATCAGTATCACTTAAGCCGTATAATTTAAAAATGAGATCATTAATTTCATTTTCTAGAGAGGATATTCTGTTATTCAATAAAATACAATCTTTTAAACTATTATTAAATTCATTTTCTAATATGTCATGATATTTGCGATTATCTAATTTATTATTTTGGGTGATGATGATGTTTAAAAAATCTTCAAAATCATATTTAGTGAAATCAACATCATCTAGTACAATATCAAATTTTCTTTTTAACCATTTGGCAAATGAGTTTAATTCATTTGCATACTCTTTATTATATTCTATTATTTCATCGACAAGAATTATAATTTCATTTTGTGTTTCTTTATCAACTGAAGGTATTGGTATTAATCTTAAGGAATCAGGATTAATGTCTTTATTTTTAACTCCACGTATTTGATTCAATAAGTATAATCCCATCTTTGAATTAATTATAGCTAACAAATATTTTAATGAAACCTCCTCTGAATTAGCTTCCAACTCCTCACGAGTACCCATTTCATATTTAGTAATTGTTGATGAAATGCTTCTATTTTTGACGCCGTTTAAATCTTTCCAGAGGGTGCAAATTCTTAAGGTTTGGTCACAATATAAATCAGGTTCCCCATAGATAGCTTTAATCTTTCCTAATTTGTTAATTAATATTTTTTCATTAGTATATAACTCATTGAATGTTGGTCGTCTTATTTTATCAGGTACTCTTTCAGTATCCCATTCAAGATATTTGATTGTGTTAATACGATATTTATCAATATATTTTCCTTCAGTGTAATCTTTAACATGTATCTCCGAGAATGTATCTGATATTAAATCTTCTTTAACAAATTCTCCTTTAGCTTTTTTCTCATGAGCATTTAAAACCATACCTACACTTATATAACAGTATTCTCCTAATGTTTTTAGATTTGATAAATCAGCGTCAATTTTAACTTTATCTTCCAAATCATAAATGTAAGATTGCTTGTTTAATAATAAATCTTTATGTCGCTTATTATGGGAGTAGTATATCTTTGAATTTTTTATTTTAAAAATTGGAATATTTTCGTTTATAGACGATTTTGATATTACAGGTATTAGGTTTTTAACTGCTGCATCTTTAAATATTTTTTCATCTGTTAGATCCACTAATTGTTCTATGGAATAATTATTGTAAATTTTTTCTCTTAATTTTTTTCCATATTCTTGGTCTACAAATGGATATGGTATTATCATACTAAAGTAACCATTTTCTTTAAGAAGATTTAGGCTATGTTCTATGAATGGTATGTATAAATCCCATTTTTTATATAAGCATTCGTATAATCCACAATTGTTAATATATTCTCTTTCTAATGGTTTGGTTTCGCTATGTAATTTGGCATTTACATATGGTGGATTTCCTATAATAATATCGAATCCACCTTCTGCGAATACTTCTGGAAATTCTGTTTCCCAATTAAAAGCAGTGCCTGGAGCGACAGTTTCATCACTGACTAAACTGTTACCACATTTAATATTCTTATCTAAATCAGGTAACTTAACATTTCTTTTAGCTACATTTAGGAACATTGCTAGTTTAGATATTTCAACACTTTCCTCGTTAACATCTACCCCGTAAATATTATCTATTAAAATTCTTCTACGGACTTCTTCATCAGACCATTTATCCAGGTTAGTTTCACTTTCTAAAAATTTAATATCATTAATATCCCTGTGTATCTTTAGAAGTATTTCGGTGGCTTTATTTAAGAATGCTCCGCTGCCACATGAAATGTCTAATATTCTAATATTTCTAATTTTTTCATCCAATACATCAATGTCATCCATATATTCATTTATTAGTTGATATATATTTGTTGAATGTCCTGTTTTACTTAGATAGGGGAGGATGGTGTTTCGGCATATGTAATCTGTTATGAATTCAGGAGTATAAAAAACACCATCCCTTTTTCTTAGTTCAGAGTTATCATTTTTTAATTCTTCAATATCACCAATACTATTTTCAAATATATGTCCTAATATATTAACGTTTAATTCTGAAGTGAAATCAAAGGAGGATATGATTAGTAAGTTTTTAAATATGGGATTAATATTTTCTTCTAGTTTAAATAATTCCTCTACATCTGTGAATTCTTCTTTAAATTTCCAGTTGGTTAAACAGGATTGGAAAAAGGTTTCATGGTCCGGAACATAATCTCGGATTTTAAGGAATCTTAAACTTTCTTTAAATAATCCTCCATTAAATTCAGGAATCTTTTTATTTGGATTGCCTCCATCAACAAATCTGAATAATTTAGTTAATTCATTCCATAATTCATAATCGTATAAATCATGATTTTCAATTAGTAAAGCTATTGTATTGAATGATATTGCAGATGGGAGCAAGTATTCATCTTCAGCAAAACAGATAAAGATGTATCGGTTTAATATTAATTGGGCGTAATGTATTGCGTCATTGTGGGATATGTCATTACTGTATTCTAATTCTTTTATGAGCATTGCCCTTGTTTCACTAAATAGCTTATAAAAACTATCTTCAAATTTCCGTTCTATTATCTGAGTATTTTCTAGAAGTTGTGTGGGGAGATTTAGTTCTATTAATGATGGTTTACTGAATACTAATAAGAATTTTTTTAGTATTTCTTCGTCGAGGTTATCTCTAAATTTAAATGAAATATATTTGTTTGTTGAACTGGGATTGAATAATCTAAATTCATCGTAGTTACTTACTATTGCCCATTTGGTTTCTTCTTTTGCACTTGCATATACTGTTGCTTGGTCTATTGGACTTTCTTGCCGATTATATCTTTTGTTTAAGTCTTTCGTATCAGTTCCTTTCAATTCCATTACAGCATAATCTTTTTTGTTTTGTTGTAATGTGAATTCTACTGGACGAGAGTTATCTGTTGGAGATTGTTCAAATTTTATATCTTCTTTTAAGTCATATCCTAGTAAATCTTTTAGGATTACTTCGGCGAATATGAAATAGTTTTCTCGTTCTTTTGTTAATTCTTCTTTGTCCAGTTTGTCCGACCAAACGATTATGGGTTCCGTTTCGGGATTGTTTATCTTTAACGTTTTTTGGTATTTTTCGATGAAAGTTTTCATTAGTTTTTCATCGAAGATATTATTTTCCAGTTGATGCTTAGTTTCAGCCATTATGATAACCTAACATACAATAATTAATCACTTAATTTATTGTATATATTATTTGGTTAAAAAATATATCGAAAAAAAGAGACCCTGACAAAAAAATAAAAAAAATAAAAAAAAGTTTTAATGGAGTTTTGAATAATTACCTCCAAAAGATACGTTTCAAACAAAAGAAAGCAAAGAAACTAGGAAACAATAAGCTAGTGGCAATGTATACAATGGCGGTGATTAAAGACAATAAGTCTTTGGATTTCCTTCCAAACTATGTAACATTAAAAAACGGCCTTCAGATAGATAAGGCTGAATACATTGACATGACCATAAGAACAGAAGCATACATTACTGCTAACAAAAGACTTCCAGCTATTGTATATAGGATGTCCAAACTTCCTGACTACAAAGACACCACAATGAATTTCTTTATCAAAACCTTCAATTATAAAGGCAATACCATTGATGAGGCTTTAGCTATTATAGCAAAGAAGAAATTATATAGCAAGTACTTTGATTCACAAAAAACAGACAAACAAACCATTAATGATGCAAGTAAAGGTAAAGGCTCCAACTGTGTGGACTGGGGACAAGTATATTACCGTATCGCCAAATCATTGGGCTATGACGTGCAGTTTGTCCATGTTAAATGCCGTGTAAGCGGTACCGGCCATATCAGGTTAAGGCTAAGACATAAGAAACATACTGAAGGTAACTGGATTAACAGAGACCCTGCAGCAGTGGCCGACAGTACTGATGGTAATGTCAGATCCATCTGGTGCAGTGACGGAAACCTAATAGCATATGATCCAAGTTGGATATTCACAGATTTATACTCAAGTTAGGTGATAAAATGAATTGCGGAGAAATGATTGAAGAATTAAAGAAATTCCCAAAAGATAAACCGATAAAGATTATGGGATGGTACAGTATTGCAGAAACAGATGACCCTGAAGACATTAACAGTATATGTTATCTCCAAGAAGTTGACATTGACACATTAGAAGTCACAGGCAAAATAACCGACTTTGTAGCTATTGTCAGCGATAAGTATCATGAAATAGCAAGTGAATTTCCATAAATAACATTAACACCACCATCACCAATGAATAAATTCTTTTGTATATAAAAAATATGGAACATTTTATATAATAATATATATAATATATAGACTCATGAATATCAAAGAGCTGGTTGTCGAAACCTTAAAAGAAAACAAAAAATTGATAATAGGATTATATGCTTTATTTATTATAGTATTCATTGCCACATGGATTATGATGGCGCCTAAAGTGGCAAATATGCCCACTAATGCAACTGCAGTAAGTACACTTGGTCCAGATAGCAGTGCTTTGGAGCTATTTATCCACAATGAATCTTCAGGGCTTATGACATACATAGGATCAATATTCTTTGGAATTTTAGCAATTGTAATGATTATATACAATGGTTATAGCATAGGAATGATGGGACCACTCTTCGCTAAGATACTACCTCATGGAGGCATCATGTATATACTTTACCTGATTCCACATGGAATATTTGAAATAACAGGAACGGTTCTTGACTCTACAGCAGGTTTATTACTTTTCCTATTCATCTGGAGATTTATCAAGGCATTAAGAAGCAGTGACACCAACGGTGCTTCCGATGCATTTGAAAAGACAAAAAAGACATTAATCCAAAGTATAGTAATATTGGTTCTTGCATTTTGCCTGACACTTATTGCAGCACCAATCGAAGCACATCTTTCAACCAATATTGCACAATTTTTCATGCATCTTTTAGGATTATGGTAATATTAAAAAGATTATTGAATTTTATTTAAATTAGAGGGAGTTCAGCTCTCCCCATTTCATTATTTTAAAATTTATAAAAAAATATCAGGAAATTGGGTATCTTTTTTATGTGCTGATTTTGAAATGGATATTGAATTCAAACAATGGAGAATAAAAAAAAATGAGTTCAGAATTTTTCAGATTTGAGGACACCGAATATGATATTCCATTTTATAAGGAAAATCCTTCGCTTACAACTTCAAAAATTTCGGTGTTGATTTTAGGAATCATAATAGTATTTATTTCGCCTTTTGTTATACCTATTGAAGGATATGATATACCTAAGGCATTGATAATCTGTCTTGCAACATTGATTCCAGTTACATATGCCTTAAACGGCAAACTCTCAATGATTTTTAGAATTCCTAAAGCAAGAGACATCATACCAATCATTTTAGGCATTATTGGAGTATTTGCTTTAAATATCTTAATGGGCATTATTTTAAACAGCATGGGCATAGTCAGTACAAATGATTCTGCAATTAATAATAATGCAACACTAATGTTCATTACACTGATTATACAATTGATGGGTGAGGAACTGTTTAAATTCATACTGCTGGTACTGGTCTTATATGCCACATACAAATCATTGGGCCGTAAAGTTGCAATTCTGCTTGGAATAGTAGTTTCACAGTTATTATTTTCATTGCTGCATATTCCAGCATACGGTTTTAATCTGCCCCAATTGCTTCTGTCATTAGGTGTGGCATGGTCTGTCCTTCCAGTAATCTATGTAAAAACAAAAAATATTGTTGTAGTATACATTATCCATTTGCTTCTTGATTTAATGGGATTTGTGAGTATGTTTGGGTAAATTATTAAATTTTAATTGAAAAAACATTAACACCCACCATCACCTATTCAAAACTCACTTTCCGAAACCCCTTCATATATATTCCAGTTCAAAAATCAAATTCAAATCCAAAAGGGCGACCGTTAATGTCAAAGTCATCCAATTATATAAAAAGAAAAAACTTAGCTATTAATTATATGAGTATTGCCATTGATTATTCTGCAACCTGCACCACTTGTGAAAATTAGTTTTTGTTATTAGATAGTTTATACATTATCCGTTTTATTAAGTTTGAAACGTATCTTTTGGAGTGAAATATTTAAAACAAAAGAATTTTATAATTTAGACTCATCAATAGCAATAGGATTATCACGAGTACCAAAGAGATTAGGTAATCTATTACAATCAACACACCAATTTTTCCATTCGAGATATGTTTTAGAATCAGATTTCCATAACTCTTTAATCTTTGCTTTTTGATTTGTAGGACTTAATTTTTTTATCTGCATAACTAAAATTAAATTAGCAAAAGTACCATAAGCTTCTTCCCCATCCAAATCTGCAATATTCCTATTACTCATATTATCAATTCTAGTTTTTATGATTTATAAATATTACTTCAATCCCATACTTCTTTAATCTTTCTTGATAAATTGGAACATACTTATCAGTATGACCTACTACATAATTATTTAAATCTATTTTATCTTTTACTGATAATTCATTAATATCTTTAAAAGTTATGTCACGGACATCTTCACTAAAATCATTTATCATATCCGTTTGAAACGTATCTTTTGGAGTGAAATATTTAAAACAAAATAATACAAAAAAAGATTTTATAATTTAGATTCATCAATAGGAATAGGATTATCATCAGTACCAAAGAAATCAGGTAATTGATCTAACTCAATACACCATTGTTTCCATTGAGAATATACCTTAGGGTTTTCCACCCATAATTTTTTAACATATGCTTTTTGACTATTATTATCTAATTTTCGCATATGTTTGACATGAAGAATATTTTCTAAACTCCCATATCCTTCTTCGCCATCTAAATCACTATTTCTCATAATATCTAATTTGAAATTTTTACTAAATAAATATTGCTGTAAATCCATTGTCTCTTAAAACATTTTGGTAAATTTCAGTATATTTATCATGATGTTCAATAACATAATTTTCCAAATCTATTTTAGTTTGAAACGTATCTTTTGGAGTGAAATATTTAAAACTTATTTTAGAGACGGACACTCCAAATATGAATATGACATAACCTTTGATTTCATAAATCCACTGCTTGAAAAGGAAAAAATAGAATTTGAAGACATTCTCGAAGGCACTGAAATTCTTGAAGAACTCATTGAAAAGGGCGAGATAAACTTCATTCCACAGGGATTGGCGATTCAGGAACATCTCAACGGAAATTTCAAGATAACCTATCAGGATTTGGAGTTTAAAAACGTGAAGGTGGGCGAGGCCATACCGCTTATGATAGCTTTAAATTCACTTTTAACCTATAAGCCGATTATTACCATAACCCAAATTGAAGACGAGCTTGAACATTTTTTAGAAAGATTTAGAAGCTATTCCAATGAATGATGTAATAAATGCAAATTTGGCATATAACAACACTTAATGCATTAGTTGATATATATCAATTATATATAATATTAATCATAAAATAATACATATTAGAATTTTTAAATTGGAGATATTATGATAAAGGACAAGATATTATCTAAAAGTAATCAATTCAATTATTATAAGGACAATTATTTTCGATTATTGGAAGAAAATAAAAAAATAAAGGAAGATTTGAAAAAAACAAAAAAGAATCATAATAAACTTAAGAAAAATAATGCAAGGTTAAAAAAACAAAACGATATACTGGAAAAGGACAATATCGTAAAAAATAATGATTTTGATTTGTTAAAACCATATGTACTGGAAAGTTCAATTGAAAATTCTGATTTAAAATTCTGTCCTGTGTGCGGCAGACCTACCGAGTTTGTTCCGGCAGGAATTACTAAAAGAAAAAATGCATTATGTAACAAATGCAAAGCCTTCGAAAGGCACAGACTCTTTTTCCTGGTTTTATTGAAAAAATATAATCACATATTTAATAAAAATATTAAATTGCTGCACTTTGCACCTGAAAAAGTACTGTACAACAAGTTCATCAACAATGAGTCAGTCGACTATTATCCTGTAGACATTGATCCTGAAAACTTTGCTAAAAAGAACATGACAATCAGGGACAAAGTCAATATGGAAGAAATCCCATATGAAGACAACAAATTTGATTTGATAATAAACGTTCATGTTTTAGAACATGTGCACGATGATATGAAAGCAATGCATGAAATATATAGAGTGCTTAAAAAAGGAGGAATATGCTTTGTTTCAGTTCCTTTATCCGGAAACTATGAAACACTGCAAAAACCGGAATACAATACACCCGAATTGAGACTTAAACATTATCTCCAGGAAGACCATGTAAGGCTATACGGATATGACATCAAGGACAAATTAGAATCCGTAGGCTTTGAAGTGAAACAATATAACATAGACAGTTTAACTTCCGAAGAAAAAGTTTGGGAATTATACGGACTCCACAATGGCTTCGTATTGTTTGTCTGTGAAAAATAATACTTCACTTAAATATTCAATGTAGGCGTCCCGTGAATGTGGCATGTCGCTGTCTTTTTCCAGTAGCAGTTGTTGCATGTCTTGCAGGTTGTAACGCCGTTTCCCATCACCTTCCAATCGACTAGAAAGCTAGGGTCAGCCACAAACGGCCTCTGCATTGAAATGAAATCAATATCTGTATTGTTGAGTATTCCATTAATCTGGTCCTGACCAGTTGCGCCACCACCTAAAATGACCGGAATGCCAACATTAGAGATTATTTTATCAGTAGCTTTAATCAAAGGATTTTCCTCTGTGTTTTCACGTGTGAAAAACTGTGGTGAGCGCGGACGTGTAATCTGGAGAGAATCCGCACCGTATTTTTCAAGAATCTTTGAAACTTCAATAGTTTAATCAAGTGTCATTCCTATATGTGTGCCGTCAAATGCATTCAGTCTGCAGTTAATATGAAGATCTGTAGTTTCCTTTATTACGTTGATTATTTCCAGAACTAATTTTGTTTGAAACGTATCTTTTGGAGTGAAATATTTAAAACGGTTGATACAAAGGGTTTTCTTCAATAACTTCACTAATTAAAGTATTCTTTGCATCAAATAATTGGATTCGTCTGTATCTTCCAGTAATCCTACCCCTCCAGCCCCAAGGGCCAGTTTCATCAATACCAAATGCCATATTAATCTTCATATTATTAGGTAGTTCTATAATATCACATTCGTCATCACCAACGATTGTTAACATGTTTAATCCTCACTTATCATATATTATTATTCTTCAATGAGAAAATCTTTAAACTCCGGATGTTCCTTAATCCATTTAATAAACTCCCCGTCCCTTTCTTCCCAATGAAGTTTTCTTGATTTAGATAATTTCCAAGCTAATTCAGAAGCCATTCCATTATCATCATCGAGTAAACCTTGTTGATCAAGAAACTCCATATACTCTCCTTCATCTATTTCCTCAAGAATCCGTACTGGAAGAAAACTAGGATATTTCTCTAATTCTTTACTTTTAGCTTTAATTGCATCATAATTAATTTCCAATCAAATCTCTCCTTATATCAATAAAATTGTTGCTTCATGCTTATGATGGTCTACTTCTAAAACTTGGAATTTTTGATTTTTAGGAAGTAAAAATTCATGTTCATGAGTATGACGTGTAATTCTCACACCATCATTTCGAGCATTCATAGCAGTTTGAAACGTATCTTTTGGAGTGAAATATTTAAAACAAAGGTGTAGACAAAATATTAAAAAAAGATGCAACTATCGTTTCACTTAAATAGTTGCGGATTCTAAACGAATAGTTACATTAAATAAAATTAATTATCACTAACATTTAACTTTCTTAAAGCGTTATCAGTCATATAATATGTCTTTTGCGATTTTTGCTGCAGATTCGACCATTTTAGGACAAAATTCCTTAAAAAGGTTATTTTCAATTGCCTGTTCAACCCCTTCTTTTGTACTAATGTCACACTCAAGAAGGTCACGGCATATTATGGATCCGTTTTCCTTTTTAAATTCATCCAGAAATTTTTCACAGGCTTCATTGCTTTGAGATTTATCCTCTCCAAATTTCAAGCCCAGTGCCATTAGTGCACCTGTACAGGCACCGCAAACCTCTGCCTTTCTCATGCCGCTTCCAAAACATGCTCCTATTTTTAGAGCTTGCTCTTTAGGTAAGTTAAAGTCTTCACTGAATGCTGCGAATACCGCCTGTGAACACATGTAACCGTTTTCAAATAATTTTACTGCTTCCTCAATTGAATTCATAATTATATATTTATTTCATTTCTTAATAAATATAATCAAAAAATTCTAATTTTCAAGTTAAAATATTAAATATCATTTGTTTGAAACGTATCTTTTGGAGTGAAATATTTAAAACCTATTAAAAAAGGCCACAACCTTCACTCAAAAAGCCATGACCTAATATATACTAATGCAATATTAAAAAAATAATTAAGTTATTTTATATAATATTCCTTCATTATTATAAAACATCTTTAAAGGAGATGATCTATAACTCTGCTCTTCAGAAATAACTACCTTTTGTTTAGATTCAAAAGGAGTAATAGTTAAACAATAATCTTTTAATCGGAAACTATATTTATCATCATCTTTTAATAATCTTGCAGACTTAAAACAATCATCCACTCTAATATTTAATACTTCTTCAGATAATTCCAAATCTAAATCAAATATCTCTAATAAATTAGAAATATTAATAACATCAACATTGGAATTTTCACTTCGTATCATAATTATACCTTAAGTTTTTATGATTATAAATTTAACTCCTTTTCTAACCACATAGCCAAATCATTAAATCGTTCATGCCATTCATCATAACCTAAAACCTCATATCCGACATGTTTTCCATTTTCATTAAATCTAGGAACTTTAATAGTTGCAGTGGATTTATCAGGGATATTTTTATAAACCACCATACTTACTGCATCAGCAATAACCTCTTCATATTTTTGGTCCTCTTTTGCTTCAAAAGCATTTTCAGAACTATTAATTCCAAAATTCTCAAATTGACTTAAATTTTCTTTAGTAGATAATTTTAATCCATGAATTGGATTTAAGTCTTGGGCATGACTCAATTCATGAAGTAACTGTCGTTGGAAATCAAGACCTACTCTCTAGGGTACCATAAAGATGATTTTGAAAAAATATAAATATTTGAGTTATCACCATCTAAACTATGATATGCCAAAGCGTTTTTTAATGGTCCACTTGTAGGACTTGATTGATTTAGAAATACAATGTTTTTAGTAGCTATTTTCATTGAATCTAAAGATTGTGAATAAGTTTTGAATAATTACCTCCAAAAGATACGTTTCAAACGTATCAACAAGAGTTAGACAAGTGGTTCTTGGTAAAGCTTATTAATAATAATTTTAATAAATGATAATATGAGAACTGTGGGTTATGGTAGGAGAAATACTACTGAAGTTATTCATATGGAAAAATTAGATGATGCTGGTAAAAAAGCCCATGTGAAGAAATTATGGATGGATGATCCCGAAAAATATTATGAGTGGAAAAATAGATGTATTGAATTAGAATCATTACCTGATTTTTTTGGTACTCGTGATAATCCTATTCCTATTGATGAGTCTAAGTTATAATATTCTTTTTTTTATTTTCATGTTTGCATTAGTATATATTAGGTCATGACTTTTTTGAGTGAAGGTTGTGGCCTTTTTTAATAGACCTAATATAATGGTTTTGAATAATTACCTCCAAAAGATACGTTTCAAACACTATGGGGACTATTTGGAAAATCTCGGCCCCGTCAAAAGAAAGTTTTTACTGGACATTCTAAAAGCAAAAAATTATGAGGATTTCAAAACATTAAACCAGACAAACTCATCACCGGCCCAATAGCTGATGAGTACTGATGTCAGACATATTACTGCAAATATTGCAAAGACATTAAACGGCACCAGAATATAGAACAGTATCAGTAATACAGCCTGGGATATGTAGAATATGATTTTTTTATTGGACAAATCAACATAGCTCAATATTCCAAGAGCGATAGGAGTTGCAATTATTGCCAGAATATATAATATTGACTCCTCAAGTGAAACCAAACCATATAATGGCATGTTCAACAGGTGGCTAAAAAGATACATCTCCAGTACTGTGAGGAAAAATCCCTGAACGCCGCCGGTAATGGCCTGAGCCAATGTGTGTTTTTTTAAAAGGACCCTTGACCATATAACGATCGGATATAAAACGGCAAAAATAGCTCCAAAAGGTCCCAAAAGCAATATCAGTGCTGCAACAGGACCGCTTAAACCTGTTGTGTGGACGCTGATTTTCCATTTGATGGTGAATAGCAAAACCACGCCTGTATTTACAGAATAACTTGAACAACCTCGCCTTGAAGAAGGCGATGATTCCTAGAGTTTTGTTTTTATTACTCAATCGTTTATTGAGTGCTTTCTAGGCAATCCCCTGGGGTTCCACCGGTTAAGTATGTTAATAGCAGCATTGACATCCCTATCTAATTTTTCACCGCATTTCGGGCAAATCCAATCTCGTGTTTTCACATCTAAATTTTCATTTATATGGCCACATTTGTGGCATGTTTTACTGGTATTTTTGGCATCAACAAACACTACTCCTTCAGCTTCTGGCTTGTACCATTCAAA